>JBDSFL010000188.1:0-3146 GCA_039919545.1 Thermoanaerobaculia bacterium
ATCTCGTGGCCGAGATCCTCACGAAGCTCTCGGCCGAAATCGTCTTCCACAAGGTCGCCATCCGCCCCGCCAAGCCCCTGCTCTTTGCGGTGGCGGGCAAGACGCTCGTCTTCGGGCTGCCCGGAAATCCGGTCTCGGCCGCCGTCGGGTTCGATCTCTTCGTGCGAGCGGCGTGGCGTCAGGCCTCCGGCCTCTCTCCCGCGTTGCCCGATCGGGTGGAGGCCGTGCTCACGTCACCGGCACAGAACCGCGGCGGACGCCTGGCGTTCCTGCCCGCGCGCCTGCAACCCCGCAAAGGGCGTCTGGAAGTGGCGGCGATCGCGTCCAAGGGAAGTCACGACGTGGCGGCTCAGGCCGCCGCAAACGCCTACCTCGTGCTGGAGCCCGAGACTTCCCGCGTCGCGGGAGACCGGGTGGATACCTATCCCGGCACGGAAGAGACGACGCTCGGATGGTGACGCGATGAGGGGACCCGAATGAGGGGACGCCGCGTGGTGATCACGGGCATGGGTTGTGTGACGCCCATCGGGAACACGCGGGAGGAGTTCGCCAAGGGGCTCCGCCAGGCCGCTTCGGGGGTTGCGCGAATCTCGCTCTTCGATCCCGTCGACCTGCCGGTTGCCATCGCCGCCGAGGCGAAGGGCTTCGACGCCGCGCAGGAGATGTCCTCCAAGGAGCTGCGTCACGTCGCACGCGTCGTGCCCCTCTCCCTGAAGGCCGCCCGCGAGGCGCTGGCCGACGCGGGCATCGACACGGCCCGGCTGAGCCTCGACGAGCGGCGCGGCATCGGTGTCGTGTTCGGTTCGGGGGGCGGCCCGGTGGAATTCTTCGAGCGGATGTACGGGCACTATTTCCGGGGAGAGCTGAAGAAGGCCTCCGTGTACGCGATCCCCACCGGCACCATCGGCACCCTCTCGTCCGAGATCTCCATGCACTTCGGGCTCAAGGGGCCCTCGCACGTCGTCACCACGGGCTGTACCTCCAGCGCGGACGCCATCTCCTACGCGGCGCGCGCAATCGCCTACGAGGAGCGCGACGTGGTGGTGACGGGCGGAGCCGATGCGGTGATCACTCCGGGCATCATGACCGGCTTCGGGCTGATGCAGATCCTCGCCGGCTCGCGGCAAGACGCCCCCGAGACGGCGAGCCGCCCCTTCGATGCGCAGCGCGACGGCTTCGTGCTGGGCGAGGGCGCGTGGCTCTACGTCCTCGAGCCGCTCGAGCGGGCCCGCGCCCGCGGCGCGATCATTTACGGCGAGATCCTGGGCTACGGCGCCACGTGTGATGCGTACCATCGCGTGCGGCTGGACGAATCGGGAGAAGAGCCCGCGCGCGCGATGACCGAAGCGCTCCGCGACGCGGGGCTCACGGCGGACGACCTCGACTACATCCAGTACCACGGCACGGCCACGCTGCTCAACGACGCCATCGAGACGCGGGCCACCCGGCTCGCGCTCGGCGCGAAAGCCGAGTCGATTCCGGGCAGCAGCGTCAAGAGCCAGATCGGGCATCCGCAGGGAGCCTCCGGGGCCGCGGGACTCGCGGCCACGCTCATCGGCATGCGGGACGGCTTCCTGCCCGCCACCTTGAACCGCGATCACCCGGATCCCGCCTGCGACCTGGATTGCGTGCCGCTCCGCCCGCGCCCGGGCGCCATCGGCCACGCGCTCGTGAACGGCATCGCGTTCGGCTCGAAGAACTCGGCGCTCGTCATCCGCAACGGCCGGGCGCTGTAAGCCCCGAATGGCGTTCTGGGTTCCGCCGCGTCTCACCTCCGATGAGCTCCTCGACGGAGACCTCTCGACCGCGGAAGCAGAGCGGAGCCTCGCGGATCTGGAATGGGTCCACCGCTACCTCGGCGGCCGGCGGCTGATCCGGCGGCACCTCGTGCCGCTGCTGTGCTCCCTGACTTCGCCCGGCGAGGCCCTCTCCGTGCTCGACCTGGGATGCGGGTCGGGGCATGTGGCGCGAGACTTGCGGATCGCGGTCAGGGAACGAGGCCTCGCGCTGCGGACGTTCGGCCTCGACCAGCAGCTGGGTCACGCGCGTCTCGCCGCGCGCGGCGAGACGCTGGCCGGGGACGCCACCTCGCTCCCATTCGCCGACTCGAGCGTGGACGTCATCGTCTCGACGTTGTTCGTCCATCACTTCACCGGCCCGATGCTCCAGCGTCTCTTCCAGGAATCCGCCCGCGTGGCGCGCCGCGGCGTCGTGATGTTCGATCTCTCGCGGCAGCGGCTCGCCTTGCCCTTCATCTCCCTCGTGGGCCCCCTCGCCTTTCAGAGCCGGGTGTCGATGGCGGACGGCAAGGCCTCCGTGCGCCAGGCCTACACGGCCGCCGAGATTCGCGCCGCAGCCCAGGCCCCGCTTCATGGGTCCACCGTCTCGCCGCGCGGACCGTTCACCTGGCAGCTGACCTGGCTGCGCCCTTGAGCCCGCGTGCCAGCGAGCTCGGCTCCGTCGCGACGGACGATGCGACGAAAGAGGAGACGGACGTCGCCATCATTGGCGGCAGCCTCGCGGGCAGCGCGGCGGCGGCAGCCCTCGCCCGCGGCGGCGCTCATGTCGTCGTACTCGAGAAGGCGCGCTTCCCGCGCCCGCGAATGTGCGGCGAGTTCCTCGCTGGCTCGGCGCGGCCGCATCTGGAACGGCTCGGAATCCTGCAGGCGATCATCGACGCCGGAGCCGAGACGATCGAACGCTTCTCGGTCGTGCGCCAGGACGGCCGCTGCGTCGAGGCACCGCTTCCGGCTCCTGTTCTTTCCATCTCCCGGCAGACGCTCGACACCCTGGTCTCACGGGCTGCGGTCGATGTCGGCGCCCAGGCGCGGTTCGGCGTGACGGTGCTCTCGATCGACGGCTCGCTCGAGGATGGATTCCTCCTCTCGGGACCGGGCCTTCGCCTGCGCGCGCGCGTCGTCGTCGGGGCGTGGGGCCGCTACTCGCCGCTCGACGGGAAGCTCGGCCGCGCCTTCTTCGGCACCCCCGCCCCTCTCTTCGGATTCAAGAAGCATCTCGTCGGCCCTGGGGCCGACCGGCTGCTGAACCGCGTCGTGCTCCACCTGTTTCCGGGCGGGTACCTCGGTCTCTCCCGGGTCGAAGGGGGCATCGTGAACCTCGCGGCTCTCGTGCAGCCGCGCGTGGCT
>JBDSFL010000624.1:0-5539 GCA_039919545.1 Thermoanaerobaculia bacterium
CGTGGCCGGAGTCCTGGGACTCGCTTATGGCAGCTTCTCCTACACGAAGGACACCCATAGCACCAAGATCGGGCCGCTCGAGCTCTCGGTGAAAGACAAGAAGACCGTGAACGTGCCCGTGTGGGCCGGAATCGGCGCGATCGTCGCCGGGGCCGTCCTGCTCGTGACGCAGAAGAAATAGAGGCTCCAATGTCGATGCGCTCGAATGCCCCAAAGAACGTCACCTGGTTCATCTGCCTGATCCTGTTCGTGGTCGCCCTGATCGCACACTTCCGCGTCGCGGCCGTACCCGCGAACGTGGCCGTCTGGTCGTGGATCATCGGATACGGATTGCTGCTGCTCGCCGTGCGCGTTCGCGGCCTCTGATCCACAACAAAAAAAGGAGAAGAGAAATGAACAACGACGAGATCAACGGAAAGACCAAGGAAATCAAGGGACGGATCAAGGAAGCGGCCGGCACGCTCACCAACAACGCCGAGCTCGAGAAGGAAGGCGCCGCCGAGCGGAGCGAAGGCGTGGTCCAGAACTCGTTCGGAACCGCCAAGCGCAAGGTGGGCGAGGTCATCGAGGAAATCGGGAACAAGATCAAGAAGTGACGGCCGCCTGGGCCTGATGAAAAAAGTACAGGCTCCCTGGTAGGAATGGGAGCGTCGCTGGCGCCGCACGCCCGACGCTCCCATTCTGCCGATTCCTTATCGAACGACCCGAGCACTCGTTTGCGGTGATGCCGCCCGACTGACCCGCCCACGCCGGGAACATGGGTAGAATGCGCGGCGCATGAAAACAGGTTTTCTCGTTCTCCTCCTCGCCGGCTGCGGTGTGTCTACGTTTTCATTGGCGCAGGAAGCGCCTCCGCGCACCCACCGCTCATATTCCGTCCTGGGCATCGCGGGACAGAACGTCACCTGGGCCGCCGATCACGGCTTCAGCGAGTTCGGCGGCGTCACCATCGAAGCCGAGCAGTTCGTCTCGCGAAGGCTCGCCATCGGGCTCGATCTGCACCCCTACATGCTGATCAGCCAGCCGGAAACGGATGCCGGCGACGGTCGGGAGAACGTCTCGGCGGCCGCGCTCGACATCCTCATCCGATACGAGATCGTGCCGCCGAGCCCGCGCCTGCGCGCCTACGCCGAGATCGCGGGGGGTCCGTTCTACGCGCTCAGTCGCACGCCGCCGGCCGGCTCGCGCTTCAACTTCTTCACCGAGCTCGGGACGGGAATCGAGCTACCGATCGGGACGCGCTGGTGGGGCGTCGCGGGCTATCGCTGGGTGCACATCTCCAACGCGGGCACGAGCGGCCGCAACCCGTCGTGGAACTTCCACACGCTGGTGCTCGGCGCCCGGTTCCACGTCTCTCGATGATCCTGTAACCGCACGGCCGGCTCCTCCGTCTCTCAGATGACGTCATCGCAATCCAGCGATCCGTCTGATTTTGCCGCCGGAGGTTTCATGAAGAAGTCGTCGTCTCTCTTCGCACTCGTTCTTTTTTTCGCCGCGGCTCTCCCCGCAAGGGCCGGATTCCCGGGCACCGACGTGGTGATCGTCGCCACGGCGAGGGCACAAGGCGGCGGCACCCCCCCCGCCCAGTTCTACTCGACGCTCTGGGTGACGAACCTCTCCGCGAGCCAGGCCGCCGTGGTGAAGATCTCGCTCCTGAAGCAGGGTCAGGCCAACCCCGCGCCGCTCTTTGCCGCGGACCAGACGCTGCAGCCTGGCGAGACGAAGAAGTACGAGAACGTGCTGAACACGCTCTTCTCGCTCACGAGCGGATCGGGGGCGCTGCACCTCACGTCGAACGTGCCGGTGCTGGCTTCCTCGCGCACCTACGATCAGCCCGACGGCTCCGACATCAAGGACGCCAAGGGGCTGTTTTTTGGCGCGATCCCGGTGAGCTTCGGCATCGGGGTCGGCGAGACCGCCTATCTCCAGGGCGTGAGCCAGGGCGGGACCGAGGACTATCGCTACAACTACGGACTCGTCGAGGTGAGCGGCCTGGCCACGAGCGCGCAGCCGCTGAAGGTTCGCGTCACGCTGAAATCGGCCAGCGGCGCGAGCCTCGCCACCACCGACACGCTGCTCGCCGCCTACGAGGCGCGGCAGTGGAAGGCGTCGGACCTCTTTCCCGAAATCGCCACGACGAACGCACGGATCGAAGCGACCGTGATCTCGGGCAGCGGACGCGCCATGCTCTACGGCACGAGCATCGCGAACGGCTCGCAGGATTCGGCCGGCTTCGAGATGAGCTTCAAGGACGGACTTCTGAGCGGCAGCCAGGCCACCAGCACCGAGGATGCCAGCGGCTCGACCACGGCGAGCATCACCGCGGCGGTGAAGACGAGCTACGACGTCGCAGGCCGTCTGGGCACCGGCACCATCGCCCCGCCGTTCGGAGCCCCGCCCTTCGGCGCGCAGGCTCTCGGCTCAGCGACGCTCGTGGACCCGATCTCGGGCGACTACGACGCGGTCACCGGCTTCTGGAGCGTGTCGGTGAATCTGGCCACGGGGCAGTCCGCGAACCTGCAGGTGCGGTTCAAGGACCAGAGCGGGACGATCCAGAAATTCTACGGCCCTCTCACGACGAGCACGATCGAATCGAAGGGAACGGCGGCGGGGGCGCAGGGCGCGCTCACGTGGGACTTCGTCGTGACCGGCGTCCGGAGCACCTCGTCCATTCTCACCGCTTCGGGGAGCGGGAGCGGAACGTACCAGGGCACCGGTGCCGCGGTCACCATCACGACCCTCGCGATCCCGAAATCCGTCGGCTCCTGGCCGACGGGAGGAACCGTGGCGATCGTCTCCAACGGCATCACCGTGACGATCACCTTCAATGGCACCCAGTACGCCACCGGCACCTACAGGGACAAGAACCAGAGCGTCACCTTCACCATCAACCTGGCGACGGGCGAAGTGACGAGGTGACGCGGTGACGCGGTGACGATCACGACCCGGCGCGTCTGCGCGACGCTTTTTCTTGGCAGAATGAGGTGTTGGAAAACCCCTTCCCCTTCCTGTCGGACGGTGACGCGGCCGCGCCGACGACGCTGATCCTGGCGCACGGCGCGGGGGGTCCGATGGACTCCCCGTTCCTGAACGAAGTCGCCGCGCAGGTCGCCAGCGCCGCGGTTCGCGTGCTGCGTTTCGAGTTTCCCTTCATGCGCGCGCGCCGCGAAACGGGACGCGGGGGCGCGCCCGACCGCGAGCCGGCTCTGAGAGCCGCCTGGCTTGGAGCCATCGAAGCGGTTCGCGTCATGAAGGCCTCACGGACCGAGCGCACCGGCGCGGGCCGCCTCGTCATCGGGGGCAAATCACTCGGAGGGCGCATCGCGAGCCTGATCGCCGACGAGGCCTCCGTCGACGGCCTGATCTGCCTCGGCTATCCGTTCCATCCCCCCGCGCAGCCCGCAAAGCTCCGAACCGCGCACCTCGCCGCCCTGAAGACCCGCACGCTGATCGTGCAGGGGACCCGCGATCCCTTCGGCACGCCTGCGGAGGTCGAGACGTATTTTCTCTCTCCTGTCATCGCGATCCGCTGGCTCGAGAGCGGCGACCACTCGTGGAAGCCGCTGGCTCGATCGGGACGCACGTTGCCGCAGAACATGAAAGAAGGAATCCAAATCATCCGCGGCTTCCTTCGGAGCGAGTAGACTCGAATTCGGAGGGGAATCGCGCGGTCCCGGCAGACTGCTCACGCTTCCGCACACATGGATTCTTCGTCGGGTTCATTGGTCACACGGCCGCTCTCGCCGGGTGGTGATAATGCCGAGGGAACTCTTCGGCTGCGCGTGGAGCCGTCCAAGGGCGAGCCCTTCACGCACATCTGCACGGGCCCCTCGACGCTGCTCGGACGCTCTTCAGAATGCGACGTCGTCCTCGCCGATCGCTCGTCGTCGCGCCGCCACTCGCGCATCTTTCGCGAGGAGGGAGAGTGGTTCGTCGAGGACCTCGGCTCGCGCAACACCACGCTCGTGAACGGCAAGCCCATCGCGGGCGCCGTACGCATCGGGAACGGCGACGTCGTCCAGATCGCCGAGAGCCGCATCGTCGTCGAGCCGCAGCAGGTGGTGAAGACTCCCGACTGGGACAGCGCCGTGTTTCTCCCCGCGGCGGCCCTCGCCGCGTCGCTCATGATGGAAACGCCGTCGCTGGAGGGCTCGGGAAGCGAGGAGCTGAGGCGACAGGCCGAGCGGCTGAAGGCGCTCAACGACGTGCATCGCGCGCTGGCCGCGTCCATCACCGTCGATCAGCTGCTCGAGCTGATCCTCGACCGCGCGTTCGCCCTGCTGCGCCCCGAGGAAGGCGTCATCTACCTGAAGCGCGCCGACGGCACGCTGGACCGCGCGGCCGAAAGGCGCCTGCCCGGCGCCCCCGCCGCCGCGTTCTCTTCTCGCCGGCTCGCCGCCGAGGTCATCGACAAAGGGCTCGCCGCTCTCACGCTCGACGCCAGCACCGACGAACGCTTCTCCGACGCGCCGAGCATCATGACGTCCGGCGTGCGAAGCCTGGTGGCCGCGCCCCTGCTGCACGGCGACACCTGCCCCGGCATGCTCGTTCTCGTCTCCCGCCTGAGGCGGCGGGAATTCTCGGAAGAGGACCTCGCCCTCCTCGTCTCGCTCGGCTCGATCGCGGGCCTGCGGATCCGCAATATCGCGCTCGCCGAGGACGCCGCCCGCCGCCTCGTCCTCGAAAAGGAGCTCGATCTCGCGCGCACGATCCAGCTCGGTCTCCTGCCGAGCGAGCTGCCCGCCGTCCCGGGGCACACGCTCGTGGCCGAGAGCTACGCCTCCCGGACGGTCTCGGGCGACCTCTATGCCGTGCGCGAGCGCGATGGGGGCGAGGTCGTGCTGCTCGTGGCGGACGTGTCCGGCAAGGGGATGGCCGCGTCGCTCCTCACTGCGTCGCTCGAGGCGCTCGCCACGGGGCCCATCGAGGTGGGCCTCCCGGCGGACGAGATCTGCCTGAAGCTCTCGCGCCGCCTCTTCGCGCGCACGCCCCCTGAGCGATTCGCCACCGCCTTCCTGGGTGTGCTCCACGCCGAGACGGGGCGCCTCACCTATGCCAACGCCGGACACAACGCTCCGATCCGGATCCGCGCTTCGGGACAGATCGACTCGCTCGGCGCGACGGGCCCGCCGCTGGGTCTGCTTTCTGCGGCCACATACGCCGCGCGCGAGATCCTGCTCGAGCCGGGCGACACGCTGCTCGTCTACACCGACGGCATCACGGAGGCCGTGAACCGCGAGGACGAGGAGTACGGACTCGAGCGCCTGCACGAGATCTGCATGGCCTCGTGCGGCGCTTCGATCGAGGACTTCCGAAGAACGCTCCACGCCGATCTCGAGCGGTTCGTGCAGGGGCTGCCCTTCGCAGACGATCGCACGCTGCTGCTGCTGCGCCGCCAGCCCTGAGTCCGGCAGCCCTCAGGCGAGGAGCCTGTCCGAGTACTCCCGGGATCGCACGCATGGGGCTTGCTTGGCAAGATCAAGGCGCAGCGGCGTGTGATGGAGTGGTTCTCCTGCCGCGTCGCTGCAACGCTGAGCTT
>JBDSFL010000629.1:0-4336 GCA_039919545.1 Thermoanaerobaculia bacterium
GATGTGGTGAGGCTGCGGGGTTCGGTCGAGATCGAGCACACGCTCGCCGAGATGGGGGCGCACCGGCTGTGGCACCTGCTGCGCACCGAGAAGTACGTTTCGGCACTCGGAGCGCTCACGGGCAACCAGGCGATGCAGCAGGTGAAGGCGGGACTGAAGGCCATCTACCTGAGCGGCTGGCAGGTGGCGGCCGACGCGAACCTCTCCGGGCAGATGTATCCCGATCAGAGCCTCTATCCGGCCAACAGCGTGCCGAACGTCGTGAAGCGCATCAACCAGACGCTTCAGCGCGCGGACCAGATCCACCACGCCGAGGGGAAGAACGGTGTCTACTGGTTCGCGCCGATCGTGGCCGACGCGGAAGCCGGTTTTGGCGGGCCGCTCAATGCCTTCGAGCTGATGAAGGCGATGATCGAGGCGGGGGCGGCCGGCGTGCACTTCGAGGATCAGCTCGCCTCCGAGAAGAAGTGCGGGCACATGGGCGGAAAGGTGCTCGTCCCCACCAGCCACTTCATCCGCACGCTCACTGCCGCGCGTCTGGCGGCCGACGTGATGGGCGTGCCGACGCTCATCGTGGCCCGCACCGATGCGAATGGCGCACACCTGATCACGAGCGACGTGGACGAGAGGGATCGCTGCTTCCTGACGGGCGGCCGCACGCCGGAGGGGTTCTTCCAGATGAAGGGCGGGCTGGACGCGGCCATCGCGCGCGGCCTGGCGTACGCGCCCTACGCCGATCTGATCTGGTGCGAGACCTCCGAGCCGAATCTCGAGGAGGCGCGGCGCTTCGCCGAAGCGATCCAGGCGAAGTTCCCGGGCAAGCTCCTGGCGTACAACTGCTCCCCATCCTTCAACTGGCGGCAGAAGCTCGACGAGGCGACGATCGCCAAGTTCCAGACCGAGCTCTCCGCGATGGGGTACAAGTTCCTCTTCGTCACGCTCGCGGGTTTCCACGCGCTGAACCACGGCATGTTCGAGCTGGCGCGCGCCTACCGCGACGAGGGCATGGCCGCGTACTCGCGCCTTCAGGAGGCCGAGTTCGCCAGCGAGCGAAACGGCTACACCGGCACCAAGCATCAGCGCGAGGTGGGCACCGGGTACTTCGATCAGGTGGCGAGCGTGATTTCCGGCGGCACCAGCTCGACGGCCGCGTTGAAGGGCTCGACGGAGGAGGAGCAGTTCGCCGCGGACACGGAGGACACGGAGGATGTGCCGCCGTCGCTCGAGAACGAGCAGCGCGATTCGCTCGTCCTGGTGAACGGCCTCGACTCGGAAGCGGGAGCCGGAGACGCCACTTCCTTCATCTGACCGAGGCTCGCCAAGGGGGCCCGCGGGGAGTGCCGCGGGTCCCTCCGGCGCGTGACCCGAGGCACGGCTTTCTTCGCGCGCCATGCGCTATCGTGGGTCTTTCCATCAGGAGGTCCCATGCGTCGTCTCGATCGGTTCGCCGCGCTCGCCCTCGTCCTCTCTCCGTTCGTGGCCGGGATGCCGCCTCTGTCGGCCGCGGGTCGCGCCTACCTGGTGCGTTCGTACACGACGGTCAGCGCCGGGGATTCGATCGGAGACCGCGAAGCCGGCGCGTCGGGGGCGTTCTGGCTCACGCTGGGGACATACGATGTGACGGGCAAGTACAACCCGCGGGTCACCCGCCTCGCCCTCGATGGCACGTCGTCGTCGTGGGCTCTGGATGCCACACCGCAGTCGTATCCGCCCACGGCTGTGCGCCGCGATCCGGCCAACGGCTCCGTCTGGGTGCTGGTGCCGCTCTTCACCGAGCGGCAGTCCGCGCTGTACAAGCTCGACCCGCTGAGCAACGCCGTCACGCGCTACCAGCTCACCTTCACCGCCACGCACCTCACGCTCGACCCGGTCAGCGGGGTGCCCTGGTTCAGCGGCACGGGCAACCTGGGAAGGCTCACGGGCAGCACCCAGGCGGTCTTCGCCCTCGACAACTTCAGCGGGCGAACGAGCACGATCGACACGCAGCGGAGGATCTGGCTGAGCGCGGACAACGCCACCTTGAAGTCATTCTCGATCGACACGGGGACGGTCGAGACGTATGCCGACGCCCAGGCCTCGATGGTGCTCCTCGACGTCGATTCGTCGACAGGGCGCGTGTGGGGCGTGAAGTCGAGCCAGAATCGCCTGATCTGCTTCACTCCCGCCACGCGCGAGAAGGTGGAGTTCCCCCTCGTCCTCACGGCGGCGAACTGGGGAGGCATCGGGTCGGGAGCGGGAGGGCTGATCAGCGTCGCCTCTGCGTACGGTCCGCATTTCCTCTCCCATGATCCCAGCAAGATGCTGGATGGCACGCGCACGACGCTGGCCGTGCCTACCGCGCAGCCGATCTTCGCGGCCTCGTCCACGCTGCTGCCGCAGAACCTCCTGGCCGTGAAGACCGACAGCACCGAAACCCCCGTCGACCGCGTCGTCTACGCCGAGAACGACGGGGGACGGTATCTCTTCCCGACCACGGGCGTCGGACTGGTGAGCGTGCTTTGGTCCGACGGAGGGAACACGCTCACGGGGACGAGCCCGATCCAGCTCTGGCAGCCGCTGTCGTCCGCCACCTCGTTCACGACGCGGGCCGTGCTCCCCGTCGTGGCCGAGGTGCGCCCGAGCGACCCCGTGAGCAACTTCCTGACGGAGGTGACGCTCACGAACATCGACGCCAGCTCGGCCGTGGTCCTGACGCTTCAGACGGCCGAGGCGTCGTACGCGGTGAACGTGACCGTCGGCCCCGGCGGCACGCGGGTCTTCTCGAACATCATCCAGTCTCTCCGCGACCTGGGCGCATCCGGTATCCCGCCCGGTTCCGTCGGAACGCTGACGGCGCGCTTCTCGAACGGCAAGGGGCTCATGGCCGCGCGCGTCTACACGAAGTTCGGCGACGGGACTCTTTTCCCCGCCGGCGCCACGACCGGGCTCGGCTACTCGTCGATCGATCCGGCCACCGAGCTCTTCGTCAATCGCTCGTCGCTGAACGGGCTCAAGAACACGGCCGGGTTCCGGACGAACGTCGCCGTGGCCAATCTGTGCGGCGGCCTGGGGACCTGTCCAGCGCTCTCGGTCACGCTCCAGTTCACCAACGACGAGACCGGCGTCCAGGTGGGGGAGAAGTCGTTGCAGGTTCCCCCCAACCAGGTCAGCCAGGTGAACGCGCCCCTGGCGGACTTCGGGCCGGCGCTCGGCGAGACCTTTTCCGTGCTGATCCAGCCTTACAGCGAAGGGATATCGGGCTACGAGGCGTACGCGACGGTCATCTCGAACACGAATGCGGACGCGGCCTTCATTCGCGCCGAAGCTCTGACGGCGTCGTACAACCTGACGCTGCCCGTGGTGACGGACGCGGGCGGAATCGGCACGCGATTCACCTCCGAGTGCGCCATCACCAGCACGATCGGCACGACGGCCGTGGCCGACGTGACGTTCACCTCGGCGCTGTCGGGCAACTCGGTCACCGAGGTGCTCACGCTCCCCGCGAACCGCGGCGTGCGCTACCCGAACGCGGTCGACCACTTCCGGCAGCTCGCTCCCGACAAGGTCGCCGCGGATGACTACGGTCCGATCCGCATCGCCCTGCGCGAGTACGCGACCGCGTTCGCCTCGGCCCGCACCACAGCGGCGAACGGCACGGGGCTGGGCTTCACGGCGATCGATCCCAACATCGCGCGCGCGCAGAAGCGCAAACGCATCGTCGGCCTCAAGCAGACGGACACCTTCCGCACGAACCTCGCGGTCGTGCACCCGGGCGCCACGACGAGCGACACCACGGCGCCGATCACGGTGAAGGTGACCATCACCGATGCGACCGGCAATCAGGTCGGCAGCCCGCTCACGCAAACGCTGCAACCCGGCCGCCTCTTTCAGTGGACGAAGATCCTGTCGGACTCGCTCGGCGTGACGGGTGAGGGCTACGTGGCCACGATCGAGCGGACCGCCGGCAGCGACGCCTTCGATGCCTACGTGACGATCATCGACGGAACGACGACGGATCCGACGTTCCTGCGGGCCGAGTAACCCTCCGCCAGGAAAGCACCGGTTTCTCGTGCTTGAGACGCCCGCCGGAAGGGGGTGCCCTTCCGGGCGAGAGGCGCCGTCTGCCGGCGCCTCTTGTCCGGAGATGCCCTGTCCGTCTCGGTCACTGCGGTGCATCTCCTCCCAAGGTCGCCGGAAGGGCACCCCCTTCCGACGGGCTCTTCGCTTGTGGCCTTTCGGGAGGTCTGGTTCTCTCACGAACTGTTGCCGCGCTTCGACACGCCCCGTGCCCGGAGATCGGCGTGCGCCGAACGCGCCGCGCAGTCGATACGAGAGAGGTCATCGCGGCGCTCTCGAG
>JBDSFL010000440.1:0-7856 GCA_039919545.1 Thermoanaerobaculia bacterium
CTGCCGCGGGTCGGCCGGACGAGCTTCCTCGTCTACCTCTACCTCCTCAGCCGGGAAAGCGCACCGCAGGCGCCGGCGGGCGTGGTCGTGGAAGGCGTGGCGGCGGCGCTCGGACTCCGTGGCGCCCTGACAGTCCACTACCACCTCGGACGCCTTCGGCGCTTCGGGCTCGCGCGACGGTCGCGCTCGGGGCGAGCGCTCATCGTCCTCGACCCGCCGCCGCTGACGCACTGGGGGAGATTCCGGCTCCAGCTCTTGCGGTGGGGGTTTCTGCCGCTTCCGTGGCGAAAGATCTGGATGGCCACGCTCGTGATCGTGATCGCGCTCCTCGCCCTCGGCTTCCTCATAACCCACCCTGTACGTGGCCTACCTTCCCCTCCAGTTCCAAACAGCCAGCGCGCGTACCCGGTTCGGATGGCAGGCCTTCTACCTGGCGCGTGATCGCTTCTTCCACGAGATGCTACGGCGCCGGGGGCTCGGCTTGCGCTTCGGCACGTACCGGGCACCCGATGGAAAGGAGGTGGACACCTGGCTGACCGCCTCGGACCTGCGGACGCACGCGCTCGTCCTCGGATCGACGGGCAGCGGGAAGTCCTCGCTCCTCGAGACTCTCGCCCGTTACCACTTCCACCGCGGCCAGGGCCTCGCGCTCATGGACCTCCACGGCGACCTGTTCCAGCGGACGGCCGCGTGGGCTGTGCAGGAGGGTGTCCGCGACCTGACGCTCCTCGACTTCACGCACCCCGCCTCGCTCCCCGGCTGGAATCCGCTCACGAAGATGCCGGGGGTCGATCCGGGCCGGCAGGTGGACCTCCTCGTGAGCGTCCTGAAGCGTCTTTTCGCGTCGGAGCTCGCGTCGTCCTGGGCCTGGGGCGTGAAGGTCGAGGAGATCATGCGATACGGGCTCCGGGCCTGCATTGAGAGCGACACGCCGGTCTCGTTCGCTGAGCTGCGGGAGTTCTTTCTCCTACCCAAGCTCCGGCGCGAAGTCCTCGTCAGCGTCTCTGCCGAGACGCGGGCCTACTTCAAGAAGTGGGGGCCGAGGGAGGACATGTACCTCAGCGGCTGCCTGAATCGCCTCGATCCGCTCCTCGCATCCGAGGTCGTGCGGAAATTCCTCGGGGTAAGGAAGTCGACGCTCGATCCGTTCCGGGTGCTCCAGCGCGGCGAGACGCTCCTCGTGAACCTGGCGCGCGGATACCTCGGGCCATCGGCCGAGGTGATCGGCCGGATGCTCGTGAACGTCCTCCAGCTCGCAGCCCTCCGACGCGAAGCGGTGAGCCCGAGCAGCCGTGTTCCGTTCTCGATCATCTTGGACGAGGCGCACAACCTGGCGCACCCCGGTAGCGGGCTGGAGGACCTCTTGGTCGCGGCGCGGAAGTATCGGGTCTACGTGACGCTCGCGGCGCAGAGCTTGTCGCTCTTCCCGGCGAACTTCCGGCCGCACCTTCTCGGAAATACTGGAAGGCAGTTCTTCTTCCGACTGCCACACGAAGAGGCGCGAGACCTCGCGCCCGACCTCTTCGAGCCGATGGGCAATGTCTTCCGCGAGCAGGTGCGACCCTACGACAAGCTGACCGACCCGATGCTCACTCCGCCCGAGGAGCAATCGTCACGGACGCGCGAGCTCGCGAACCTTCCGGTCGGCGCCTGTTACTGGGCGATCCGAGGAAAGGCGTTCAAGGCGCGGCGCATTCAGGTGTCGCGAGCCAAGGATCCACCCCGGTCTCTCCGCGAGATCCGGAAGGGGCAGAAGCCTCAGAAGTCCCTCTTCAGCGCAGCCCGGCCCGACGAGATCGAGATCCCCGGAGAGATGGCCCCGTCGAGCGGGAGTGTCATGTGCCAGCGCGACTCCTCCGACGTGACCGCCGGCCTCGAGCACTCCCACATCTCGAGCCGGTGATCTACGCCACTACGACTTCCGATCCTCAGCGCGAGACTCCTGCGGCAGTTCCTCCCGATCAAAGATGAGCACACCCCACCTGCGCACGAACCGAGACCTCGCGAGCGCCTCGCAGCGCGGGAGCGCGTCCGAGCCAGCGCGAACCCTGCTGCGCTCGATGTACGCCGACGACCTGCGCTCGCTCCCGGGCTCGCGAATAGTCCTGCTGCCGTTCGAGTTCGCCTCGCTGTCGCACCTCGATCAGGCCGTCGAACGAGTGATCGAGCAAAGCAAACAGGTCGAAGGGCTGTCTCCGGTGACAGGTCATTGGGTGCGGGGCGGCTACCGCTCGCTGCGGCGCTTCGTGCGCGAGACCGGTGCGGAGAACGCGCTCCTCGGTGGCAACCTCGAGACGCAGGTGGCCGTCCTCGACGGCTGGGTCGGGTGGCTCCGCCAGCGGAGCACGAAGCGCTCGACGATCAACAGCTACTGGCGCGGCATGGTGTTCGCGGGCGCGCGCCTCCAGACCGCGCGTGGCCTCGTGAACGTCTTCCGGGTGCGCCCGGCCCCCCACCCCGGGCGCGCGCGGCTCCGCTGCCTGACGCGCGAGGACGCGACGCGCGTTCTGGCGTGGGTCGCGGAGAACGACTGGCACTCTCCATTCATCCGCGAGCGCAACACGGCGCTCATCGCGGTGTTCCTGCTCGCCGGACTCCGCCGCTCCGAAGCGCGCTCGCTGCTCGTGAATGACGTCAACCTCGAGAGCGCGACTCTCGCGGTCCGCGCCGGGAAGGGCCGCTTCGGAGGCAAGCCGCGCGACGTGCCGATGACCGAGCAGCTGCACCGCTTCCTCACGCGCTACCTGCAGGAGCGGCGGGGTGGCACCACGCCGGAGGTGGCGTTCTTCCTCTCCGCGGCGCGCGACCGGCCGATGCCCGACGTGGCGATCAAGCGCCTGTTTCGCTCGATCGAGGAGGCGACCGGCATCCACGCCTCGCCGCACGTCCTGCGCCACACGTTCTGCACGCTCCT
Organism: Thermoanaerobaculia bacterium; assembly: GCA_039919545.1. Taxonomy (GTDB): domain Bacteria; phylum Acidobacteriota; class Thermoanaerobaculia; order UBA5066; family UBA5066; genus JBDSFL01. The sequence goes on from JBDSFL010000440.1 coordinate 2,915, forward strand.
CAGCCAGGCCGCGGTGAGCGACCGGCTGGCCATGCAGGCGATGGGGCACGCGGATCTGCGGATGCTGCAGCGCTACCAGCACGTCTTCCCCGGCGAGCTCGCGCGCGAGATCCAGAAGCTCCGCCTCGACCTCGGCCCCTGACGCGCGCTACTGGAGCCGCACCTTCCGGATGTAGCCCTGCAGGTCGTCGTCGAACAGTCGGACGTACCGCTGGGTCGTCTGCAGGTCGGCGTGGCCTGCGAAGGCCTGCACACCGTGCAGCGGGACGCGGTTCCGGATGAGGGTGGTGATGTACGAGTGCCGCAGGCTGTGCGGCGTGAAGGCGATGCCCGATGCGTCGCGCACCACCCGCATGATCCGGCGGAACTGCGAGTCCGAGAGGCCGGAGCCCGGGCCCGTCGCGAAGAGTTCGGGCGGGTTGTAGTTCCGGCGGCGGCGCTCGCCCAGGTACGCGCGGAGGATCGGCAGGAGGTCCCGGATCATGTACGCGGTCCGCGGCTTGCCGCCGTGCCGGCCCTTGCCCTTCAGGACGTGGATCGTGCCGTCCTCGAGGTCGAGGTCCGCGAACTCCAGCCGCAGCACCTCGCCCTTGCGGAGCCCCGCGAACAGCATGACGCCGACGAGCGCCAGTGCTCGCGCGCGCTGGTATGGCGTCCGCCAGTCGTAGTTGCGTGCGGCGGCCAGCACGCGGCGGATCTGCTCGGGCTTGAGCGCCTTGGGGTCGGGCATTTGGAACCGCGGCGCGCGCGCGGACCGGTACGCGTTGGCCAGTCCGTGCACCGTCTCCAGGTAGTTGAAGAACGGCCGCAGCGAGCGCCAGGAGGAGTTGGCCGTGATGGGCTGGATGCCGCGCTTGTGATTCCAGCCGACCCACCTGTCGAGTAGGGGGAGCTTGGCCGCGACCGCGACGTCCGCGCAGGCCCCGCGGTCGACCAGGAAGCGGCGGAAGTTGGTCCAGGCCTGCCGGTAGAGCGCGACCGTGAAGCGGCTGTGCCCGTCGACGTGCTCTGCGCGCTCGAGGAAGTCGGCGAGGTGGTCGCTGAGGTTGGCGAGCAGGTCTCGGTCGGCGTCCGTCAGGAGCGGCGACGATGCCGTCTCGCTTTTGGCTTGGGGTCGCGATTTCGACGATGAGGCTTGGGGTCCCAATAGCTGGTGGTCCTGCATGGAATGGGGGTGGAAGAAATGTGGCGCGCAAGCCCTCCGTCCCGTTCCGTCCCAGTGACCCCTCTCGCACCTGCAGGCTTGGGGTCAGCGACACCAACGCCCCGGCGGGGCAAAACTGCTGTGCATGGCTTCCAAATGCGATGGTATGTGCCCGGCAGGGCTCGAACCTGCGACCTCAAGCTCCGCAAGCGTTGGCTCGGAGGTCTGGGACGCCTATTTCGCATCTGGAAGCCCGCCGTGTGCCGAGGGTGGCGTGATCCTGACCCCTAGCGGAGCGAGAGGGTTCACGATGTTGGACGAAGCGGGCTCAAAAGTACCGTGCGTACCATTGTCATACGCGTCGTTGATTGAACTGTCCAGGCCTGCGATGACTCGCTCAGAACTGCCGCGAAACGCTCTACGAGACCCTGGGCTCTCCAGGGTGACGCCATCGCAGTGTCCAGGTTACTCGTTGACGCTCCCGTAGATGCAACCGCAACGCGAAGCTCGCATCGCTTAGTCGGAAAGACTGTCGAGGCGGATATGCCCGATCATTTCGTCGGGGGAGAGCTTCGCGGCCCGGTCGCGTTCTTCGCAGTGGATTGCGAGCGTGAGGTAGATGATTGCGGCCCTGGAGAGTCGCAGGAGGTGGAGGGCCTTACGCGCGAACGCGTGCTCGTTGAGATGGAGTGGGAGGGTATCCGCAAGGTCTCCCGTGGCCTCGTGTGGTGTGGGCCCGGGGAATCCCTGTGTATGGAGTTTGAGAAACTTGTGCTCAAGGTGGTTGCGAATCTGGGCGAGGTTCTGCGCGTCAGGGTCGAGCGTACCTACGACGGTCTCGTCGGGCGCGAGGTCTTTTGCGAGCCAGTAGAGAGCGCGCAACGGTAGATTCTCGCGCACTTTGAAGGCGGGTCGTAGTCCTCGCCTCTGCTCTAGCTTGTCGTACCAGAGCGTGCGAAAGGCCACCCGGTGTTCTGGGATGCCGAGCGCGAGGTAGACGTTCAGGAAGGACGCGGTCTTATCGAGCAGACTGTACGCGATGCGGAATGCTGCTCGGAGGAACTCCCGTCGCAGGCCATACGCCGGGTAGTCCATGGTGTCTGTGAGACGGACCTCGTTGTCGGCATAGTGCGGTGGTGTGGAGTGCTGGGTGCCTTGGTCGTAAAGGAAGCGTGCCGCGACATATTCCTGTTTGAGCTGGTTGAGTGCTCCCTGGGCAATCGGCCCTGCGGCGTGGATCTTAACGACCATGGGCGGTGTGCTGAGACTGTCCCGGGCCCCAATCGGGTACGGCCCAAGATCGTTCAGCGGATTCAAAAAGAGCCGGGCACGCAAGAGGCGCTTCCGATACGCGACTTCCTCGTCCGTGGTGCCGAGGGAGAAACCGTCGAGATCGAGGGGGCGGGCCAGGTACTCATGCGTGAGGGTCTGGGTAAGAACATCTCGTGTCTTGGTAAAGCCTTGCCGTGCGTGCGGTTCGAGATCCTCCGTGAGGGCCGTGGTGAGTTCCGCGTGGGCGGTCTTGAGGAAGACGCGTTTGTGGCCTGGGTCGTGGAGGTGATGGGCGTACGTGCTGAGGCCGAGGGCTCGGTTGCCGCGTGCCATGCCGAATCCCGGCGTGGTGCGTAGAGCCAACTCCCATGCGTGGATGGCCTCGATGGTGCGACCGAGATGGTCGAACAGGTTCCCGAGGTTCGTCAGAACGCTGCTCTGCTCGTGTGCGCGAAGGCTCTTGAACCCGTCAGATTGGATTGCGGTTCGGTACGCGAGGATCGCTTGTTCGCATTCTGGCTGGTCCCACTCCCAGATGCGTTCCAGCGCGGCCGGCTGACAACGTTGGAGTTCCGACCATGAGTTGCCCAAGTAGTACTGGAGCGTGGCGTGTTCGACCGGGGTCGTGAGACGGGTGGCGATGGTAGGCGCGATGGCAATGGCATGCCGGAGTCCCTCGGCGTCCTCGAGCGTAGTGGCGGTAGCCGTGAGGCGACCCAAGAAGGCGAGCGCCGCGCGCGGAGCAACAGTCGCGGGGTCCATCGCCAAGAGCTCCGCGTAGGACGGTAGGGGGGTGTCAGGCATCGGATGGTCTTTCGAGAGGAAGTCTAGTCCTGTCGGAGAAGGGGTGCGGGTGCTCGATCCACGGTCTCGCCCCGGGGTCTTGGGGCCTGGTGCGATCCCCCCATGGCATGCGGGCATACTTGCCGCTCAATGAGCACGCCTGCGACGCCGCCCTTTCCGCTCTTTCACTACACGACACGTGCGGGGCTCATCGGGATCGTCGGCAACCGGACGCTCCGAGCCACGGACATCCTGCACCTCAACGACGCGTCCGAGTTTACGTACGCCGTCGGGCTCTGCAAGGCGGTCCTTGTGGATGAATTCGAGCTCGCCACGCAGGATAAGCTTCTCCCGGCCGTGGAAGCTTTCGCGAAAGGCGTGACGTGGGACTTGGACTCTGCCGTATTCGTCACAAGCTTCTCCGAGCACGACGACCAGCTCAGTCAATGGCGTGCGTATGCGGGCACGGGGGGTGCGTGTATCGGGTTCCACTTCGCCTCCCTCAAGGAGCCGGTGACAAAGGAGCCCTTCAAACTCGTGCAGTGCGTGTACGACGAGCACGCGCAGAAGGACATGATGCGCGCCCTCTTGAAGAGAGCGGCGGCGGAGGTAGACCCGGACGCGAGTCAGCAACTGCTGAAGGTCCTGCTCGTGCAGGAGGCGCCCGCGATCAAGCATCCAGCGTTTCATGAGGAGGCAGAGTGGCGGCTCGTCTCGGACGCCTTAAGCGTCAAAGATCCGAGAATCGAGTACAGGGATGGCGTGTCCACGATCATCCCGTTCTGGACGATCGGTCTCGGCGATTACCCGCTCCCGATTTCCTTCGTGCGCATCGGGCCCACGCCGGACCCGGACCTCGCGTGGCTTGCCGCCCGACGCTACCTGCGCGAGAAGATCGACGGCCTTAACGAGTTCTTCCCGATAGACGCGAAGAAGTCCGCGATTCCGTACCGCTCCTGGTAGCAAGACTGGGAGCGAACGGGTGGGGCTACGGTCACGACGACTCCACTCCCCGATCGTGCAGTCACCCATTGTTCTCATGGAGCGGGCGAGCGGATTAATGAAATCTTCCAGCACGGAATCGCCCTCGAGCGCATTTCGAGGCATATTCCAAGGATTTCCGCTCAGCCGAGCATCGTGGCGCGGTAAAGTCTTTGGCTGAATAAGAAACCACCTGGCAGCGAACATGATCAAGGTGATCTCTTCCGGGGCAACCGAAGATCTTTGAGTTCGGCCTCTCGGCCAAGACCCTCAGGAGGGAACGTTCCCTGCTTTGCCGACACCAGGGCGGCCCTCGCCATGGGTGAGCCCAGTTCGGACCCCACGGACGGGTCACTGGACCGGGTTTCCGACCGGGCCTGAATCGCGGATCAGCCCCCGATCGGAATCGAACCGATGACCTCGTCCTTACCATGAACCCGCTTCATGGTGCGAGGGAGAAAACAGCGTACCAATGCGATCAAATCGACGTCAGGCCCACGATCGGAGCTCGTCCGGGCGTGGACTAGTGTCGTGACCCGGAAGTCATAGAACAAAATATCGACTGCTTCGTATTTGAGGTAGAAGGAGCTCGTCGATGCGCGGTCGTCCAAAGCCTCAACTAACAGTCAGCGATACAGAGAGAGAAACGCTCGAGAGTTGGGCGCGACGGCCGAAGACGAGACAAGCGTTGGCTCTGCGCTCGCGCATCGTTCTTCGATGTGCGAGCGTTGACGACAACGGCATCGTGGCCACCGAACTGGG
>JBDSFL010000705.1:0-2832 GCA_039919545.1 Thermoanaerobaculia bacterium
AGCGCGGCGCCCCGGTCACCTGGACCGGCATGGTGCTGCTCGAGCACCTTCCGCGCGGGTGCGCGCTCGTCCCCTCGGGCATCGGCTATCGCGTGCTCGAGCGCGCCGCGGAGGTCGAGGACCCGACTCTCTCGTTCCGGATGGCGCTCGACTCCACGCTCCCGTTCGAGGAGGCTTTCGAGCTGAAGATCCGGCCGATGTACGTGAGCATGCTGGCGCAGCGCGCCCTGCTCGAGCTGCAACGGGGCCGCGTTCACGAGGCCCAGGCGCGTGTGGATGTGGCGCGCCAGCTGAAGCCGGGTGATCCGCTCGCCAACGAGGTGGCGGGCGATCTCCTGGCTGTCGCGGGGCGACCGTCCGAGGCCGTGGACCTCTACGCGGAGGCGCTGCGAAACGGGGGAGACGGCGCACGACTCGGCGAGAAGAGCCGGCGGGCGATGGCATTGGCAATGGCACCCGCCGCTCCCGTCACAGCCCCGAAAAATCCTTGAAGGCCTGCCGGATCGTGGGCGGGACGGTGCGCGGACGCCCGTCGCGGTCCATGAAGAGGTGGTGCGTCTCCCCCTCGACCGCGAGCGAGCCATCGGGCAGCAGAATTTCGTAGAAGAAGGTGCAGCCCCGGCTCTTCTGTCCGCCGAAACGCGTGCGCACGGTGACGATGTCCCCGTAGCGCGCCGACTTCCGGTAGCGCACCTTCAGCTCGACCACCGTGATGAGGATTCCTTCGGCCTCCATGCGCGGATAGGGATAGCCCGCCTGCTCGCAGTACTCGGTTCGACCCACCTCGAACCAGACGACGTACTCCCCGTGGTAGACGACACGCTGGGCATCGGTCTCGGCGTAGCGCACCTTCACGCTGGTCTCGACGACGGGAGTGATCCCGCCCGGTGCAATGGAGCTCATCGCGGAAGATTAGCCGAGGCGGTACGCCGTTTCACACCGGTCTCCTAAACTCGACGCAGCGTGGCGACGGAAAGAGTGCTGTTTCAGGGGAGCGGCTGGGGCCTGGAATCTCCGCTGCTTCTCGAGCACCCCGGCGAGGTGCTGCGTGTCGAGGCCGGCCGGCCCGAAGGGCTGGAGCCGCTGCTGGAACGGCTCGACGAGGTGGCGGCCTCCGGCGACGGCAATCGCATCGGCGTCGGATTTCTCAGCTACGAGGCGGGCGTGTGGCTCGAAGGCTCTCGCTCGCTGTTTCGCGCGCCGGAACGGACGCCGCTCGCCTGGTTCGGTTTCTTCGATCTGGCGCGCGCGCGTGCGCTCACGACCGGCAGCGCGCCCCCGGCCAGCCCCTTCTCAGCCGTCACCAGCACGCTCGAGCCCGCAGCGTGGGCCGCGGGCGTGGGTGCGATTCGCGCGGCCATCGAGCAGGGAGATGTCTACCAGGTGAACCTGACGCGACGCATGACGGTCGCGGGATCCGTCGATCCGCTCACGCTCGCGCGGTCCCTCGCCGCGGAGAATCCGGTCCCCTATGCCCTCGCTATCGAGGCGGAATCCTTCGCCATCGTCTCGAACTCGCCGGAGCTGCTGCTCGATTTCGATGCCGCGCGCGGCACGCTGGAGAGCCGGCCCATCAAGGGGACCATCGCGCGGGGCGTCGATGCGCCGGCGGATTCGCGGGCGATCGACGCGCTCCTCGAATCGGCGAAGGACGCGGCCGAGCACATCATGATCGTGGACCTGATCCGCAACGACGTCGGCCGCTGCAGCCGGCCCGGCACCGTGCGCGTGCCCCGCCTTCGCACGCTCCTGACGTTCCGCCACCTGCACCATCTCGAATCCACCATCACCGGAGAAACGGCGGCCGGGACGCGGCTCTCTCACGTCCTTCGCGCGATGCTGCCGGGAGGCTCGATCACCGGGGCGCCCAAGCGCGCCTCCCTGCGCTTGGTGCATTCGCTCGAGCCCTGCGCACGGGGGCCCTACACCGGAGCCGTGGGCTTCGTGCGCGGCGACGGGCGTGCGGTCTTCAACGTGCCGATCCGCACGGCGATACTGAGTCCCGGGCTGATCGACTATCACGCGGGGGGCGGTATCGTCTGGGATTCGGATGCCGCCCTCGAGTGGACCGAGTCCGAGACGAAATCGCGCGAGTTTCATGCGGTCCTCGCGGCACTGGACGCATCGGAAGGGACGGGCGCCCACGGCGCCAGCACACGAACAGAGACGGAAAGCGAGATTCGACGATGAGCCCTTTTCCCGAACCCGGTCCCTTCGATTCGCCCGCGGTCGAGCGCGGCGTGGGCTTTTTCGAGACGGTGCTCCTGGTCGGCCGGCGCGCGGTCCTCTGGGAGGCGCACCTGGCGCGTTTCTTCGCCACGCTCGCGAAGTTCGAGCTCCCGGCCCCTGCGCGCCCCTCGCTCGACGCCCAGGCCTCGGCGGCGCTCGATGCCGCTTCCGATTCCGCTTCCGTGGTCGAGCGCGCGCTGCGGCTCTCGTACATCGCCGTGGGGAAAGACATCGACCGCCTGGATTCGTGGCGCCTCGATCTCTCGGTGCGTCCGATTCCCGAGCACACGCTGCGCCGCCGGAACGGCTCCATCGCCATCACGCTGCCCCTCGAGCTGTGCCGCGACACGCCCGGCGTGAAGTCGACGAGCTATTTCGCGTCGATGGCCGGCCTGAGGCTGGCGCTGCGCGCGGGGGCCGACGAGGGGCTCTTCCAGTCCGCGCAGGGGACGTTGCTCGAGGGGACGTCCACCGGCCTCTTGATCTGGGATGAAGGACGCCTGAAGACCGCAGGCGAATCGATGCTGCCGAGCGTCACGACGGGGCTCTTCCTGCGCGGACGAGGCGTCGCAGCTCCGGTGAACGCCACCGATGTCCATCGGG
>JBDSFL010000001.1:0-9013 GCA_039919545.1 Thermoanaerobaculia bacterium
CGCGACGAGATCTGGCAAAGTTGGCGGCGCACCTGCGCTGCGAATGCCGGCCACGCGCGTGCCAAGGAACTATTCGACCGCAAGAAACTGCCTGCTTTCCACGACCCCTTCGCCGGCGGCGGAGCACTCCCGTTGGAGGCGCAGCGGCTCGGGCTTGAGGTCTATGCCAGCGACCTGAATCCGGTGGCGGTGCTCATCAACAAGGCGATGATCGATATCCCGCCCAGGTTCGCGGGTAAGCCGCCGGTAAATCCCTCGTCTCGCAAAGACAAGAACCTGATCGCCCGTGAGTGGAAGGGTGCGCAAGGCCTCGCCGAGGACGTGCGCTACTACGGCAAGTGGATGCGCGACGAGGCCGAGAAACGCATCGGCCACCTCTACCCAAGAATCGAGCTCACCGCCGAGATGATCAAGGTTCGGCCGGACCTGAAGAAGTATGCGGGCCAGAAGCTCACCGTAATCGCTTGGCTCTGGGCGCGAACGGTGAAGAGCCCGAATCCGGCCTTTTCACGGGTGGCCGTGCCGATCACCTCGACCTTCATGCTGTCGTCCAAGGCGGGCAGCGAAGCGTACGTCGAGCCGGTGATCGAGAACGGCGGCTACCGCTTTACGGTTAAGGTGGGGGAGCCAAATTCGGAGGGAGCGAAGAGCGGAACGAAACTGTCGCGCGGTGCGAATTTCCGATGTCTGATGTCAGGTACGCCGATCGCGGGCGAGTACGTAAAAGCCGAGGGAATGGCCGGCCGAATGGACGCTCGGCTAATGGCGATCGTGGCCGAGACCGATCGCGGGCGAGTCTATCTAGCGCCGACGGCGGAACACGAGGCCATTGCGGAAATGACCAAGCCGGAGTGGAGGCCGGACGTGACCATCTCCGGAAGCACGCAGTATCTCGGCGTGAAGCCCTACGGCATGGACCGTTTCGATCAGCTCTTCACTGACCGCCAGCTTGTGGCGTTGACGACCTTCTCCAATCTTGTGGGGGAAGCGCGTGAGCGAGTGCAAGAAAATGCCTTTCAAGCCGATGTCCCCGCCGATGCAGAGTCACTCTCCGGCGGTGGTTCCGGCCCGGTAGCCTACGCCGAAGCGGTGAGCGTCTATCTAACGTTTGCTGTAAGCAAGGCGGCCGATCGCAGTTCTTCGCTTTGTGTCTGGGAGAGCCAAATGAATCGCATGCGCGGCACATTCTCCCGCCAGGCTCTACCGATGACGTGGGACTTCGTGGAAACAAACCCTTTCGCCGGTGCTGGAGGCGACATCTACGGGACGGCACATTCGCTATGCGAAGTTCTTGACAACCTCTTGAGTCACCGACCCGCGCAAGCTTTGCAGCAGGATGCTGGCACTCAGAGTCTTTCAACTGGAAAGGTTGTCTCTACCGATCCGCCCTACTACGACAACGTCCCATACGCCGACCTGTCGGACTTCTTCTACGTTTGGTTGCGCCGTTCGCTGAGGTTCGTCTTTCCAGATCTCTTCGCCACTCTTGCCGTCCCCAAAGCAGAAGAACTGGTCGCTTTTGCCTATCGTCATGAGGACAAGGCAGGCGCGAGGGACTTTTTCCTCGGCGGCATGACCAAGGCTATGCGCCGTCTAAGCGAGCAGGCGCACCCGGCCTTCCCGGTCACCATCTACTACGCCTTCAAGCAGGCCGAGAGCGACATCGCCGAAGGAACGGCCAGTACAGGCTGGGAAACATTTCTCGACGCCGTAATCCGAGCGGGGTTTTCTACCAGCGGAACTTGGCCGATTCGTACGGAACTGGGCAATCGAATGCGCGGGGCAGATTCCAACGCCCTCGCATCCAGCATCGTGCTCGTCTGCCGAAAGCGCGCCCCCGATGCGCCCACCGCCACTCGGCGGGAATTTGTCACCGCGCTCAAGGCCGAGTTACCGGCAGCGCTCGCCCACCTCCAGCGGGGCAACATCGCACCTGTGGACCTGGCGCAAGCAGCCATCGGCCCCGGGATGGCGGCCTTCACCCGCTACGCGAGTGTGCTCGACGCTGAAGGCAAGCCCCTCAGCGTGCGCGAGGCGCTGACACTGATCAACCAGACCCTCGACGAGGCGCTGGCCGAGCAGGAGGGTGACTTTGACGCCGACAGCCGCTGGGCGCTGACCTGGTTCGAACAATCGGGCTTCGACGAGGGCGAGTACGGAATGGCCGAACAGCTCAGCAAGTCCAAGAACACCAGCGTCGCCGGGATGGTCGAGGCCGGCATCCTCGACTCCAAACGCGGCAAGGTTCGACTTTTGAAACCGAGCGAGCTGGCGCATGACTGGGATCCGGCCACTGACCCACGTCTTACGGCCTGGGAGATGGTGCACCACCTGATTCGTGCGCTCGAGTCGAGCGAAGAGGCGGCCGGCGTTCTCGCCGCCAAGCTTGGCGTCAAGGCAGAGATCGCCCGCGAACTAGCCTATCGGCTGTATACGCTCTGCGAGCGCAAGAAGCGGGCGGCGGAGGCCCTTGCCTACAACGGGCTCGTCCAGAGCTGGCCGGAAATCATCCGTCTCGCACGCGAAACCCCGACGGCGCTCGTCGCGCAAGGTGCCCTCTTCGTCGAGGGAGAGGAGTAATCGATGGCTCTCTCGAATCACGAACGCGTCGGCAAGGCGTTGGAGCTGATCAAGGACGGGCTCGTTCCGTTTGTCGAGCGTGAGCTGAAGGCGCAATACGCGCAGGGCTGGTTCGAAGAGGTGAAGGCCTCGGTCGGCACGACTCAGGCCGGGCTATTTCGCGATGAGTCCGAACTTCCCTGGGATGCAGCGTCACTCCTCGCGGTCATGTGGAATCAGTGGAACATGACATTTCGCAAGACGCTCGGGCAGTCCGAGCGCACGCTCGTGAGCGAGCTGAGAGACGTGCGCAACCGATGGGCCCACCAGAACCCCTTCTCGAGCGATGACGCCTATCGCGCACTGGATTCCGCCGGCCGCCTCCTGACCGGTGTCTCTGCTCCGCAAGCCGACGAGATCGAGAAGATGAAGACGGAGCTGCTTCGGCTTCGGTTCGACGAACAGGCTCGCGGCGAGCGCCGCAAGAGCGCGGGCTCGGCCATCGAGAGCGCCGCGTCGACCAACCTACGTCCTTGGCGCGAGGTCGTCACACCCCACAAGGACGTTGCCAGCGGCAAGTACCAGCAAGCCGAATTTGCTGCGGATCTCTGGCAGGTTCACCTCGGACAGGGAACGGACGAGTACCGAAATCCTGTCGAGTTCTTCCGTCGCACCTATCTGACCGAGAGCCTGAAGGGAATGCTCGTGGGTGCCGTCCGGCGTTTGAGCGGGCAGGGCGGCGACCCGGTGGTCCAGCTCCAGACGAACTTCGGCGGGGGCAAGACGCACTCGATGCTGGCCCTCTACCACCTGTTCTCCGGCAGCGCTCCGGGGGAACTCGCCGGTATCGATGTGGTGATGCAGGAGGCGGACGCGAAAAAGCTGCCGACCGCCCACCGCGTGGTGCTGGTGGGCAACAAGATCTCGCCAGGGAATCCGAGCACGAAACCAGATGGCACCGTGATCCGAACGCTCTGGGGTGAGCTGGCCTGGCAGCTGGGCGGCAAGAAGGCTTTTGAACGCCTCAAGGCCGACGACGAGAGGGCGACCAGCCCCGGCGACGTGCTTCGCGAGCTTTTCAACGAATACGGGCCGTGCCTGATCCTCATCGACGAGTGGGTGGCCTATGCGCGCCAGCTGCATGATCAGAGCGACCTTCCCGCGGGCGGCTTCGAGACGCAGTTCACCTTCGCCCAGGTTCTGACCGAGTCGGCGAAGCTCGCCAAGAGCTGCCTGCTGGTGATCAGCCTCCCGGCTTCGGATACCTCGGGTTCGCCTCACACGCAGGCGGACGACGTCGAAGTGGGCGGCCAGAGAGGGCGCGAGGCGCTGGATCGCCTGCGAAATGTGGTGGGGCGCGTGGAGGCTTCGTGGCGCCCGGCCACCGCTGAGGAAGGGTTCGAGATCGTTCGGCGGCGGCTCTTCGAGCCGCTGACGGAAGCCGCTCAATTCAAGGATCGCGACGTCACGGCGCGGGCATTCGCGGATCTCTATCGGACGCAGCAACAGGAGTTTCCCCCCGAGGCTCACGATCCGGACTACGAGAAGCGGATCAAGGCAGCGTTTCCGATTCATCCGGAAATCTTCGACCGCCTCTATACGGACTGGTCGACGCTGGTGAAATTCCAGCGCACTCGCGGCGTGCTGAGACTGATGGCGGCCGTGATTCACAGCCTGTGGGAGAAGGGGGACCGGAACCCGCTCATCCTGCCGGCCAACATCTCGATCGACGACCCGCGCGTCCAGTTCGAGCTGACTCGTTATCTTTCCGATAACTGGGTTCCAGTCATCGAGAAGGACGTCGACGGCCCTGCTTCGTTGCCACTTCGGCTCGATGGGGAAGTACCGAACCTCGGCAAGTTCGCCGCGTGTCGCCGGGTCGCCAGGGCCATCTACCTCGGCTCGGCTCCGACGACAACCGCCGCTCACAAGGGCCTCGAGGACCGTCGGGTGAAGCTGGGCTGTGTGATGCCCGGAGAGTCGCCCGCCATCTTCGGCGATGCCTTACGTCGGCTGGCGAGCGCCGCGACTTACCTCTACCAGGACGGAGCGCGGTACTGGTATTCGACCCAGCCCACCGTGACCAAGACCGCCGAAGACTTTGCAGAGCAGCTGAAGCGAGAGCCGGACAAGGTCGTGCACGAGCTCGAACGTCGCGTGCGCGAGGATCTGCGACGAACCGGCGATTTCAGCCGCATCCACCCGATGCCGCAGTCCGGTCAGGATGTCTCCGACGAACCCGACGCCCGGCTCGTCGTTCTCTCCGTGGATCACGCCTGCAGCAAGGAGGCTGGAAACCCAGCCGAGGCTGCGGCCAAGGCGATCCTCGAGTTCCGCGGCAACACGCCTCGGCTGTTTCGAAACGCCCTCGTGTTCCTCGCTGCCGACAAGACGCGGCTTCAGGATCTCGATGCGGCCACGCGCCGGTACCTGGCCTGGGCGCGAATCGTGGACGAGAAGCAGACGATGGATCTCGCCCCGCAACAGGTGAAGCAGGCCGAGGCTCAGAAGGCAACCGCGGACGGCGCGGTGAGCGCGCTGCTGCCCGAGACGTATCACTGGCTCCTCGTCCCCACGCAGGCCACGCCGCAAGCGCCGGTCACGTTTCAATCCATTCGGCTCACCGGACAGGACGCGCTCGCCGTGCGGGCCAGCAAGAAGCTCAAGAGCGACGAAGCGCTCCTGACCGTCTTCGCCTCGACGCGGCTTCGGATGGAGCTGGATCGGGTGCCCCTGTGGCGGACCAACGACGTCGCCATCCGGCAGCTGGTCGCCGACTTCGCCAAGTATCTCTATCTGCCTCGGCTCAGGGATTCGGGCGTCCTCCTGGACGCCATTAGCGATGGCGTCCGTCTGTTGACGTGGGAGCGTGACAGCTTCGCCTTCGCGGACAGCTTCGATGAGGTCGAACACCGCTATCGCGGCCTACGCACCGCAAGCGCCGTCTCGCTTCCCGATTCCGATGCCCCAGGCCTTCTCGTAAAGCCGGAAGTCGCCCGCCAGCAGCTCGACGCCGAGACCGCCGCTTCCGCTCCCGCCTTGGAGGCGCCAGGCGCTACGAGCCCTGGAGATGAAACGATTCCGGCGCGACCAGGCGTGGCACCTACCTTTTCAACCGCACCGGCGCCACGCCTCTTGAAGCGCTTTCATGGAACGGTCACCCTGGATCCAACCCGAGTCGGGCGCGATGCCAGCCGCATCGCAGACGAGGTGATCGCGAATCTCAGCGGGCTGGTGGGTGTGAAGGTCACCGTGACTCTCGAGATCGAAGCCGAGATTCCCGCCGGCGCCCCCGAGCACATCGTCCGGACGGTCACCGAGAACAGCCGGACCCTCAAGTTCACCACTCAGGGATTTGAATCTGAGTAGGATCGAAGCCTCAGCTCTTTGCTCCGCTAGGCGGCGAGCGAGCGGAACGTAATCGAGTAGCGCGATGCGGGCACGGGAGCGATCGAGTGCAGCCAAGTCGATCGGCTCGGGCCTTCCAGCCGGTAGACCGACCTCGGAGGAATCTCGATCGCTCTCCGTCCGGACGTTCGGTTGGCGGGCCGAAACATGAGCTGGGCGGTTCCGCCGAATGAGATTCCAATGATCGGAGCACCAAAGATGTCGGCATCGACGTGCCAGCCGATCGTTGCCCCCTTCGGATATTTCTGTACGAGAGCCTGAGAGAGTTCTGAGGCCGAGCAACCCGCCCAGCTTGCGGCTCGGGTTCGGAGCGCATACAGGCGCCTCGGCAGAAGCGGCGCCGCAACGGTCGACTGGAAGTTCGTTCCGAAACCTGTGCCAAACGCGAGGATCTGGCGCCGCAAGGCCCACCCGCGCATCTCCGTTGGCTGAAACACGAGGGAATCGAGGTACGCGAGGTACTTCGATTCGGTCTTCGCCGAAATGAAGTCGGGCGTCAGAAAGAAGCCCGGCGGCTTTCGGGTTGTCGACATTCTGGCATTGTCACCGATGCCACGAACGGCAGCGCTTAGCCGGCACTATGCGAACCGCCGCAGCGAATTCTTGGCCTCTGGCGCTAGGCTTTCTAGCCGAAAGCAAAGGAGCGATGAGCTTCAACTAGCGACTGATCGAAGACTCTTGAAATGGCTTCAAATTCTGCCGCGATGGCTTTCACGGCAATCACAGACTCAATGATGATCGGGCACGACTCAGGAACGTGACTGGCCAACCGGCTGTAGGCCGCTTTCGCCATCGCGCCGAGCGCGCGGTGCTCGCCCTTAGGCCCCACCTCGCTCACATGAAGCTGCCTCAGCCGCGGACCGAATTCGAGAAGCATGAGGATTGCTACCGCCATCGTAGGGTCGATCTGCTGCGCGTGGCCGACGTCCAGACAGAAGCTCGCTTCCGGGAAGATTTCGAATTGCCGACGAAGCTCGGGAACCGTCCGGCCGGCAGTCTTTCGGTTGTCCATGTTCTCGATGCAGAGTCTCGAACCCAGGCTGCGCCACAGTTCCGGTGACTGAAGAATTTCGGGGTGAACGACGATAGGCCAGGCCGCTGGAAGCTGTTTCAGGAGCTCGAAGATCGCGAGTTCACCGAGCGTCCCAAGCTTGCTCGGAGCGTGCACGGAGACATACTGAAAGCGAAAGAGAGCCAGCTCGGCCGCCGCCTTAGCAAGAGCGGGTAACTCATGGTCACGAAGTGCCGAAAGCTCGACTGCGCGAACCTCAGGAAGGTCAGCCTGAAGCCTCAAACCCCGCTCAAAGTCACCCTTTGCGAGAGCACCTGTCGAAAAACCGATTGGCCGCATCAAAATACTCCAACGTTTCGGATCAATTTGATCAGTACCTCGTGACCCTTCTTCGGGTCGAAGAACAAATCATTGATACCGTGGCGAAAGTTTCTACTTTCGATTCGAAGTCGGTGATAGGTCTCGTCTCCAGCGGCTTGTTCAAATTTGACGTGTTCAAGTTTTTCTCGCACGTCATCCTGGCTGAGCGCGTCCAAGAAGATTTCATATGCCGAAAAGATCTGTTGTGCCAGTTCGGGCGCGACCGGTGAATTCAACAAGACTCTCGCGAGTTGATCGAGGGGAGAAATGCTGGTCTGTTCACACACGAGATCTGCGAGAAGGGTCAGGAAGTCATCTTCAGTAGTCGCCTGACCCAAGGCTGCAGAAGGGAAGAGTTCACCAGCAAACGACGACAACAAGCCGCCCACGAAAAGGAGCTTTCGCGAGAAGCGAAGCTTTATGTTTCGGATTCCCCACCCCGTCCGGTCGCCTTCCCACATCTTCGAAGCGAAATCGGACGCCATCGTGCGCCAATACCGCACGATGTCGTTGAGCAGGAAGTGAGGAATTCTGACGAATTCGTCGCCTGGGGCATGGACCGAGCGGTCGAAGAAGACATATCGATTCAGAACGTTGCGTACGACCTTCTCTCGAACGAGTTGCCCCGTGAGATAGGTCGACTCTGAGAGGAGGAGAATTCGTCTCGTAAGGTTTAGGTTCGTGTCGCGGGTCCCAGCAATGTAGTGGACCAAGTCATGACTAGCGACGATGTCGGCGAACGTCTTGGTGGTTCCTGTCTCCTTTCGGACCACAGACTTGATCCTTCGGCCGATTTCCTTCGCAACTCGGATGTGCTCGGGGTTCGAAGGTCCGTCGACCAGGAGGAACCAGTCGGCATCACTTCCCCGTGTTGCCTCTCCCCTACCGTACGATCCGGTTATTACGACCGAATACCCCGGATCCTCGAGGCTCGCCAGGCCTTCTCGGAGAGTCGTTAGGGTTTCGGCCGTCCACGCTCGAGCCGCTCGAATTGCTTTCCAGTCTGCACCGAGGGCCGCTTCCAAGTCCTCGACGGCGCTCGTCATTCGGGCAGTCTGGCAGAACGAGTTTCGAAGGGGAAACTTCTTGGCGCTCGCTCAGGTGCGCGTTTCGGACGAACGTGAACACCCAGATCGGTCCACGTGAACGCCAAGATCGGTGAACGTGAACACTGATTTCGGTCGCGTGAACGCGTAGATCGGAGAGCGTGAACGAGACTCGGCCTTCGAAAGGAGGCCGGGCGGCCAAAGCGACGCACGTCGGCTCCAGAGCGACCCGCCCCCGAAGGAGGCGGTTTGCCGAACGGGAGGCTGACGATGCGGAAGGTCCGGGAGATCCTGAGGCTGAAACACGAGGTGAAGCTGAGCCATCGAGATGTGGCCGAGAGCCTGGGTGTCCCCATCGGAGTGGTGAGTAAGGTCGTGAATCGAGCGGCGTTGGCGGGGCTCGAGTGGACGGCCGCGGCCGAGCTGAGCGAAGAGGCGGTCGAGGAGCGGCTCTATGGGGTGCGAGCCGTTGCGGGAGCGGCCCCGGGCCGGCCGGACCCGGAGTGGATCCACACCGAGCGAAAGAGACCCGGCGTGACGCTTGAGCTTCTGCATCTGGAGTATCTGCGGGAGCATCCGGCCGGGTACCCGCACGCCTCGCGCGAGGCGGACGCCACCCCCGTGGTGG
>JBDSFL010000014.1:0-2836 GCA_039919545.1 Thermoanaerobaculia bacterium
CGCACGAGCTGCGCACGCCGCTCGCCATCGTGCGCTCGCACCTCGACCTCGTGGTGAACGACCTCTCCCCAGGCATTCCCGAGAAGCCCATGGGAATGCTGAAGACCGCCGCGGAGAGCCTGGTGCGGCTCGAGCGCCTCATCGCCGACATCCTCGACGGCGCCGCAGCCGACGATGCGCGCGCGCTGCCGAAGGGACAGGAAGTCGACCTGGCGCGCGTGCTGAAGGATCTCCACGCCGACACGCTGCCGGGGGCGGCGCGCCGCGGCATCACGCTGAGGCTCGACATCGAAGAGCCCTTGCCCACGGTGTCGGGAGATGCCGAGCGCATCGAGCGCATCCTCGCGAACCTGCTCGATCATTCCATGCGCTCGGTCGGCAAGATCGATCCCGCCGTCTTCCTGAGCGCCGCGCTCGAGGAGGACCGCGTGGTGGTGAAGATCGCGGACCGCGGTTCCGCCATCGGCGCTCTGCGCGCAGCGCACCTGTTCGACGGCGTCGAGTCGCCGCGCGGCCCGGGCGAGCTGAGCCTCGCCGTGGCGCGCCGGCTGACCGAGGAGATGGGGGCGCAACTCTCTGCCGCCGCCAACGAAGATGGAAACTTGAAGATCGTGAAGTGGGCCGTCTGGCGGAAGCCCGAGTGAACCCCGGAACGAAACCGAGGTGACCCCCGGCTCGCGCACCGGGTCGCGAACGGTCTCGCTTCGATCTCCCACGCAAGCCGCGTCCGCCCTGAATCGCCGTGCCGATGTGCGCCTGGTGGCGGCCCTGGCCACCGAGCGCGGAGAGTGCGTGCGCATCGTGGGCGGGGCCGTGCGGGACGCATTTCTGGGGCGCAGCGGCGGCGATCTCGATCTGGCGCTGGCCGCCACGCGAGCGCTGCCGTTCGCTGAAGAGCTCGCCCGCCGGACCGGCGCGCGGGCCGTGGTGGTGGGAGCGGAGGGGCGCCGAATCATACGGCTTCCCACCGTGCACGGCGAGATCGAGATCTGGGAATCGGAAGGGGACGACGAGGATCGCGACCGCCGCGACTTCACCGTGAACGCGATCTCGTTCGAGCTGGGCTCGGGCCTCTTCGCGGCGCCGCCCACCGCCTTCGCGGATCTCGCGCGCGGCCGCCTCGCCCTGCCGCGCCCCGGCGTGCTCGAAGAGGATCCCGTGCGGGTGATGCGCGCCGCACGTTTCGAGATCGCGCTGCCTGGTTTTCGCCTGGCCGCTTCGGCCGTTCCCGAGGCGCGCCGTGCGGCCCGGCTGCTGCCTCGGGTGGCGGCCGAACGCTGCCTGGCCGAGCTGTCGAAGATCCTCGCGCGGCGCGGTGGGGAATCGGCGCGGGCTCTGGCGCGCCTGGAGACGTGGGGCGGGCTGGCCGCGCTGATGCCCGGCTCCACCGTCGTGGAGCGCCGCCGCGGAATTCGCAACGTGAGCCGCGCGAAACAGGGCACGTTCGCCCCCGAGGTCTCGCGCGCGCTGCTCGTCCGGCCGCTCGGCGAGGCCCGCGCTCTCGAGCTGCTCACGGGCTGGAAGGTGTCGCGCCAGGAGCTTCGGCTCGCCACGCGAATCCTCCGGATGCCGGCCTTCCATCGCGGCGCAGTGACGCCGGACGCCGTGGTGGCCTGGGTTCGCGAGAGCGCGCCGTTCGTGCGCGAGTCGCTGCAGGCTCTGCGCTCCCTGGGCGACGCTTCCGGGCAGCGATTGGCGGACGCGGTGAGCCGGATCGTCGCGCGGCCGGCCCGCCTCGCGCGTGTCCTGACGCCTGTGCGCCCGCTCTCCCCCGACGAGGTGAAAGAGCTGCTGAATCTGGCTCCCGGCCCCGAGCTGGGGCGCGCGCTGGAGGCGCTCGATCGCGTAGTGGCCGCGGGACGCCTGCGTGGGCGCGCTGCCGCCGTCCGGTTCCTCCAGTCGCGACAGGGCGGCCAGGTTCCGTTGATTCCCTCCGGGGCGGGTGCTACCGTGAGCCGGCCGCATCGTCGAATCGAAGGCAGAGTGAGGATTTCCGGGCATGGATCTGACTGAACTGCTCAAGTTCGTCACCAAGAAGGAAGCGTCAGACCTGCACCTGAAGCCGGGTCGTCCCCCCCTGCTCCGGATCAACGGCCGGCTCGTCCCCCTGAAGACCGATCCCCTGCAGCCCAAGGAGATCGAGGAGATGGTCCTCACCATCCTCACTCCTTACCAGAAGGAGAAGCTGCAGCAAAACTACGCTGTCGATATCGGCTACGGCGTCACGGGCATCGCGCGATTCCGCGGCAACATCTTCCTGCAGCGCGGCTCCTGGACCGCGGTATTCCGGCGCATCCCGTACCAGATCCCGGACATCAACGACCTGAACCTGCCCGAGGTCATCAAGACGTTCGCCGACCTACCCGCGGGGCTCGTCCTCGTCACCGGGCCCACCGGCTCGGGCAAGTCCACCTCCCTGGCGGCGATCATCAAGAACATCACCGAGCGGCATCCGGTGCACATCGTCACCATCGAGGATCCGATCGAGTACCTCTTCCAGGACAACCTGGCCTCGGTCTGCCAGCGCGAGATGGGCACCGACACGGTCTCCTTCGGCGAGGCGCTGCGCAACGCCATGCGGCAGGACCCCGACGTCATCATGATCGGCGAGATGCGCGACTGGGAGACGATGGCCACCGCCATCACCGCGGCCGAGACGGGGCACCTCGTCTTCTCGACGCTTCACACGAACAGCGCCTCCCAGACGATCGATCGCATCATGGATTCCTGCCCCCCGAACATGAACAACCAGGTGCGCCGCCAGGTGGCGCTCGTGCTGAAGGGCATCGTCTCGATGCAGCTCATCGAGCGGCTCGACGGCAAGGGGCTCATCCCG
>JBDSFL010000061.1:0-11722 GCA_039919545.1 Thermoanaerobaculia bacterium
GCTCACCTACGCCTACCCCGCCGAGCTCCTGACTCCCCTGCTTCCGCCGGGGCTCACCCTCGACACATACGAGGGGCTCGGCTTCCTGGCCATCGCGATGGTGCAGACGCGGGCACTGCGCCCCGCCGGGCTGCCGCGGTTTCTGGGGCGCAATTTCTTTCTCTCGGGCTATCGGATCTTCGCGCGCCATCAGAACGCGCAGGGGAAGCAGATGCGCGGACTCAGGATCCTGCGCAGCGACACGGACAGCCGGTGGATGGCCGCCTTCGGAAACCTGCTCACGCACTACAACTACCGTCACTGCGGGCTGACCGAGACGAGAGGAGCGAACACCCTCTCGCTCTCGATCGAGACGAAGGGCGCGGAGGCAGACCTCGCGCTTCACGCGCGCCTGGATCCGTCCCCCACCGAGCCCCCTCACGGCTCTCCCTTTCCCGATCTCGCAGCCGCCCGGAAATTCGCCGGCCCGCTCCCGTTCACGTTCGATTACGAACATGGCAGCCACTCCCTCGTGATCATCCAGGGCGTGCGGACGCACTGGACGCCGCGGCCCGTGGAGGTCGAGGTCACGCGGAACACGTTCCTTTCGGCGCCGCCGTTCGACCGGGCTCCCGTGCGGCTCGCGAACGCCTTTTACCTCGAGGACGTGCCGTACCGCTGGGAGCCCGGCGTGCTCTCGAAGCTACCCGGCAAAGCGACCGCATGAGCACTCTGCCGACTGTGCCGACCGTGCCGACTGTGCCGAACGTTCCGCACGTGCCTCCGGTGGCTCAGCGAAGCCCGTACGAGGGAGCCCTCCAGATCTTGCGCTTCAACTGGCCCTGGTATGGGTGTGCCATCGCCATCACGGCCGCGAGCCTGCTCGCCCTGTGGCTCGTCGAGCCCGGACCGTGGATCGCACGTCCGCTCCTTGCGGCCGTCGTCCTCGCGGACTTCTGGCTCGTCGGTTCGCTCGTGGTCTCGCACCTCGTCTACGACCGCTCGGCCATCGCCAGCGGGGCCTGGCTGGACGGACTGCTGCCGCAGCAAGCCGTCTCGCTCGCCAGCTTTCACGCCGGACTCGACGAAGCCTCCGGCCACATCGCCCTTCGTCATCCGGAGGCTCGCCTGCGCACCTTCGATTTCCACGATGCGGCCGCGATGCGCGAGCCTTCGATCGCGCGCGCGCGCGCCCTGCAGGGCGGCGCTGGGGCCGCGCTCGACTCACCCGCAATCTCGTTCACGCACATTCCGCTCGAGCCAGGCGCCCTCGATGCCGCGTTCGTGGTGTTCGCCGCCCACGAGCTGCGCGTCGACGCGGACCGGCTCGTCTTCTTCAGCGAGCTGCGGCGCGTGCTGCGGCCGGGAGGCGACCTCATCGTCGTCGAGCACCTGCGCGACGCGTGGAATTTCCTCGCGTTCGGGCCCGGCGCGTTTCACTTCCTGCCGCGCTCCACGTGGATGTCCGCCTTCGGGAGGGCCGGCTTCCACGTGCGCGACGAACGGCGGATCACCCCGTTCGTCGCGCTCTTCCACCTGCGAGCCTCCTCATGACGCTGCTGCTGCATCTGCGCATCACGGGTGTGCTCCTGCTCGCCCTCGCGACGCTGCACTTCGCCCTTCCGAAGCGGCTGGGCTGGGACGAGGATCTCGCACGGCTGACGCTCGTGAACCGCCAGATCTTCCTCGTCCACACGTTCTTCATCGTGCTGGTGCTCGTGATGATGGGCGTCCTGTCGCTCTTCTTCGGACCGGTCCTTGTCGCGCCCACGCCGCTTGCACGCCTCGTGCTGGGCGGCCTCACGCTCTTCTGGCTCATCCGGCTCGTCATGCAATGGCTCGTGTACGACCCGAGCCTCTGGCGCGGAGACCGGTTCAACACGCGCGTGCACTACGCGTTCACCGCGCTCTGGATCTACTTCTCGACCGTCTACGGCGCGGCGTTCTGGGCGCAGCTGAAGGGCTGAAGCGCTGAAGCACAGGAGCTCGCCATGACCGAGAACGACTTCCGGCGCCTGGCCCTCTCCCTCCCGGGAGCGAGCGAGAACGAGCACATGGGGCACCCGGATTTCCGCGTGGGCGGGAAGATCTTCGCCACGCTGATGCCCGAGAAAGGCTTCGCGATGGTGAAGCTCGCGCCGGATGAGCAAGAAGCGCTCGTCGAGGCGAAGCCCGAGGTCTTTTCACCGGTCCCTGGCGGCTGGGGCCGGGGAGGCGCCACGCGGGTTCACCTTCGGGCGGCGACGAAGGCGACCGCGCGCGAGGGGCTCGTCACGGCCTGGCGTCATCGCGCGACGAAGTCGCTGCTCGCGGAGCTCGACCGCAAGAAGTGAGACCCGACCGGGCCGGTCGCCCGGCGTCAGGCGCCTCCCGCGCGTCAGTCGGCGGGGCGACCCGTGAGCACGAGCACGGCTTCGGTCAGCCCTTCCACGACGCGCGCCATCCGCGCGTAATCCAGCCGCTCGGGCGTGTCTTCGGGCGTGTGGTAGCGCTCGTTCCGGAAGAACGCCGTGTCGGAGACCATCACCGCAGGGAAACCGGCTCTCCAGTAGTTCGCGTGATCCGACAGGTCGGCCTGCGAGAGGCGCGGCGGCGCGTTGATGGAGCGCGCCCGCATCCCGTCGATCGAAGCCAGCGCCCGCTTCGTGATCCGCGTCAGACGCCAGTCGCTCAGCCGGCCCGCCACGATGACGAAGTCTCCGCGTGTCGGATAGAGCAGGCTCAACGCGGGCACGGGATACGACTGGCTCCCCTTGGCGTCCGAGAACGTACCGATCATTTCCAAGCCGAGCATGGCCTTCACCTTCACACCGCGGGCCTTCAACGAGGCGGCGTGCACCGCGCTCCCCATCTGGGGCGAGTTGAAGTACGGCGGCTCCTCGAGCGTGAAGGCCACCAGCTCGACGCGCGAGCGCGGCGGCTGCGCCGCGAGCGCGCGGCCCAGCTCGATGAGCCCGGCCACACCGCTCGCATTGTCGTCGGCTCCCGGCATGGCGCCGAAGGCGTCGTAATGCGCGCCCACCACCACCGTTTCGGAACTCTCTGGACCGAACGTGGCGATCACGTTCGAGACGGGAAATCCCTCGGCGAGATACGCCTGCTCGCTCACCGTGGCCCCGGCCTGCTTCCAGGCGTCCTTCACGTAACGCGCCGCGGCCGCGAGCTTCGTGGGGCCGGACAGGTTCCGCGGCACGAGCGCGCAGAGCGCCTCCACGTGAGCACGCAGCCGTGCGGCGTCCGCTGCCACCGGCTGGCGCGCCTGGCGCACCGGGCCGATCGGCTGCGTCAGCAGCAGGGCGCCCGTCGCGAGCGCGACGAAGAGGAGGAGCAGGACGATGCGAAACGCGTTCATGCGGACTCGGGTCATCACGGGTATGTACGTATGGCTGCGACCGGGCGTCGGGGACCCGGGCGCCGTGGACTCGGGCGTCGCGGACTCGTCAGAGCGCGCGGATGCGCTCGATCACCGCGTCCACGTCGTAGTCGGGCGTCGACGCCCCCGCCGAGATGCCGATGCGCTTCATCCCCGCGAGCCGTTCCGCCTCGAGCTCGTCCACGGTCCCGATCAGGAACGTCGGCTTGAACTCCGCGGCGATGCGCGCCAGCTCCTTCGTGTTCTTGCTGTACTTGCCGCCGATCACGACGATGCCGTCGATCGTGGGGTCGTTGCACAGCACCCGCAGCGCGTCCTGGTTCTCCTTGGTCGCGTAGCAGATCGTATCGGCGATCTCCATCTCGGCCACGCGTGAGCGGATCTCCTCCACGTGCTCGGCGAAGTGCTCCACGTTGATCGTGGTCTGGAAGATCACCTTCACGCGCCGCGACTGGCTCCAGTCGAACGCGCGCACCTCGTCCACCTTGTAGAAGACGCGATACGTGCCGGGCGCGAGATCCTTCGTGTACCCGATCACCTCGCGGTGATCGGCTTGCCCGAGAATGGCGATGAAGAAGCCGTCCTGCAGCGAGCGCGAGATCTCCTTGTGGATGTCGGTCACGAACTTGCACGTCGTGTCGATGCTCTGGAGCCCCAGCGCGCGCGCCTCGTCCCGGACCGAGGGGGCCACGCCGTGCGCGGAAAAGACGATGCGCGCGTCGTGCGCGGCGGCATCGGCGAGGCTGTGAACGGTCGGGAATCCGAGCGTGGCCATCTCGCTCTCCACGCTCTCGTTGTGCACCACCTGCCCGAGAATCGCGCCGGTCAGGCCCTTCTTCGCGGCGATGCGAACGAGCTTGTCGGCGACCCTCACGCCGGCACAGAAGCCGTATTTTTCCGCCAGGACGACGTCCAATGGTTCTCCCCGCCGGTCAGGCCGGCTTGCCGTTCCCGTTCAAGTCTACAAGCTCGATCTCGGGGGCGTGCGCCTTCACGAAACGCTCGCGCTTGATCATCTCGAAGCCCTTGCCGCCGCGCCCCACCACCGCGTAGCGGCGGGTGACCGTATGTTCCGTCCCCTTGGAGGTCTCGAGCGTCAGCACGGCGGCCCGCTTCTCGTCCTTGCCGAAGAGCGTGGCCCCGATGAGGCGGTCGTCGTCCGAAAGTTTCAGACCCAGCACGCCGCGCCCCGGCCCCGCGAGGATCGGCACCTCGTCGATCTTGAAGAGGATGCCGCGCCCCTTTTCCGAGGCGAGCGCGACCACGTCGCCCTTCTCGCAGATGGCCACGAAGAGGATCTCGTCGCCCGGCGCGGGCTTGCCGAACCTTCGGCCGGAGCGCGTCGTGGCCTCGCGGAAGGACTCGATCGCGAAGCGGAAGACGAGCCCGCGCTTCGTGGCCGCGAAGAGAGTCACCTCTTCCGGGGTGACGCGCGGGTCGAGCGAGAGGGCCGCGACGACGCGTTCACCGTCGCCGAACTTGAAGAGCTTCTGCACGGGTTCGCCGTGCCCCGTGGACGGCGGCACATCGTTGAGTCGCAGCACGTAGGCCGAGCCGCGGTTCGAGAAAAGCACCGCCAGCTCCTTCGTCGACCCCTGCAGCACCGCCTGTACGGAATCCCCCTCGCGAAGACGCGTCTGCTTCGGATCCTTCAGCTCGCGCTGCCGCTTCAGCCAGCCGTCGGCCGACAGGAGGGCGTAGGTGTCCTCGTAGTGCATGAACGCTTCCGCGTCGTACACCGGCTCGTCGCCGCCGGCCGCAACCCGCGTGCGCCGCTTCTGCCCCAGCAGCGTGCCGCGCAGCTCCACCAGCTCGCGCTGGACGACACCCCAGAGCTTCGCCTGCGACTTGAGGATGGCGTCGATGCGGGCGGCCTCGGCCTTCTTCTCCTTCAGCTCGGCGCGGATGGCGTCGATCTCCAGGCGGGCGAGCTTGTAGAGCTTCGTCTCGAGGATCGCCTCGACCTGGTCTTCGTCGAGCCCGAAGCGCTTCATCAGCTTCTCGGCCGCGTCGGCCTTGCCGTCGGACTTCCGGATGATCCGGATCGCCTCGTCGAGGGCGTCGTAGATGATCAAGAAACCTTCGAGCAGGTGGATGCGCCGCTTCAGCTCCGAGAGGTCGTACTCGAAGCGACGCCGCACCGTGACCTGCCGGAAGTCGAGGAAGTAGCGCAGCATCGCCGCGAGCGTGATGCGCGCGGGCTCGCAGACCTCGGGATTCTGCGTGGGAATGAGGCAGGTGAGGTTCACCGGCACGGTCACTTCCATGGGGGTGTGCCGAAAGAGATACGTCATCACGAGAGCCGCGTCGGCGTCCTTCTTGATCTCGAGCACGATGCGCACGTCGTCGGTGGATTCGTCGCGCACGTCGACCAGCGTCGCGAGCTTCCGCCCGATGATGACGTCGGCGATCTTCTCCACGAGGTTGGCCTTGTCGATGCCGTAGGGGATGGACGTGACGATGATGGTCTGCGCGCCGCGGGCCCCTTCCTCGAGCTCGTACTCGCCGCGCAGCTTCAGCGTCCCCTGCCCGCTCTCGTAGATGTCGCGCAGCTCTTTCTTCGTGGAGAGGAGGCGGCCGCCGGTGGGGAAATCGGGCCCCTTGATGTACTTCAGCGGATCGGCCTGCGGGTCGTCGATGGCCGCGATGGCCGCGTCGAGCACCTCGACCGGGTTGTGCGGCGGGATCGAGGTGGCCATGCCGACGGCGATGCCCGTGGCCCCGTTCATCAGGAGGTTCGGGAAACGCGCGGGCAGCACGATCGGCTCGAAGTGCACGCCGTCGAAGTTCGGACGCCAGTCGACCGTCTTCTTGCGGATCTCCGAGAGCAGCTCCACCGCCAGAGGACGCAGGCGCGCCTCGGTGTACCGGTAGGCCGCGGCCGAGTCGCCGTCGAGCGAGCCGAAGTTGCCGTGGCCTTCCACGAGCGGGGCGCGGAGCGAGAACTCCTGCGCCATGCGCACCATCGCGTCGTAGATGGCCACGTCGCCGTGCGGGTGATATTTCCCGATCACGTCGCCCACGACGGATGCGGATTTCTTGAACTTCGCATCGGGCGTGAGGTGGAGGTTCTGGTACATCGCGAAGAGGATCCGGCGCTGCACCGGCTTGAGCCCGTCTCGCACGTCGGGGAGCGCCCGCGAGGTGATGACCGAGAGGGCGTAGTTCAGGTACCGCCGCTGCGCCTCCTCGGGGAGGGGCACCTCGGCATCGAAAACCAGGGCCCCCTGGCCGCCGTCGGAATCCGTTTTTTTCGCCATTTTTTTCGTCCTGCCCCCGAAGGGAGCGCCGGCGGGACGGTAACGGCCACCGGCAGAGACGTCAACCGATCCGTGACGGGAGTCATCCGTTTGAACGCTGAGTTCGTAGTGTTATCTGGGAGATCCGATTCCGAGTGGCTCTCGGAAGGCTTCAGGAGGGAATCCACAGTGGCAGGGCATCCGTTCCTCGATGAGCTTCCGCTCCATGCTCTCGGTGCGCTCGCGCCCGAGGAGAGCCGGAGGCTGGGGCTGCACCTCGTCGAGGGATGCGAGCTCTGCGAGCGGGAGCTCGCCTCGCTGGAGGATGCCGCGCAAAGGCTCGCCTATTCCATTCCCGGCGCCGAGGCGCCGCCCGAGCTGAAGGGGCGCCTCCTGGCCCGGGTCGCCAACGCCTCACCGGTCGCGGACACGCGGGCGCAAGTGCTTGAAAGCACGCGGTTTCGCCGCTCACCGACACAGCTCCTGTTGCTTGCCGCCAGCCTGATTCTCGTGGCCGGCCTGGGCACGCTCTGGCTCCTGGCCCGCCGTGACGTCGCGGTGCTTCAGGCTCAGCGCGAGGAGCTGACGCGGTCTCTTTCCGATCAGCGCCGCTCGCTCGAGGAAAAGCTCGCGGTTCAGGCGAAAGAGGTCGTCTGGCTGCACGACCCGCGCGTGCAGGTCGCGCTCCTGAAGGGGCTCGAATCCACGTCCCTCGCCCGGGCCCGGCTTCTCTTCAATCCCGCCACGCGGCAGGGGCTCCTGTACGTGGAGGGTCTTCCTCCGCTGCCGCTCGAGAAGAGCTATGCGCTATGGGCCTTCGTGAAGGACACCCCCGTTCCGGCCGGCGTATTCGAGACCACGACGGGCTCCGCCGTCCTGCCCCTGTCCCAGCAGGGAGCGCTGGCCGACGGCCCGTCGAAGTTCGCGGTGTCGATCGAGCCGCACGGAGGCGGTCCGACGCCGACGGGAACGATCGTCCTGCTCGGCGGCCTCTCCTTCTGATCCCGCGCGCCCCTTTGTCGGTTCCGCCTTGGTAAACGAACGAGGCTCGGTTCTCGTCTGATGGGCACGCAGGCAGATCGGGGTTCCCGATTCCACCTGCCAGAGGGATCCGGAAGCGGAAGGGAAGGAAAGGAGTTCGAAATGAGAGGACGAATCGGAATCATCGGGAGCGGAGTCGGCGCGGCCGCGCTGATCGCGCTCACCATCGGAGGAGCCGCGCTGGCTTCGCCGGGAGAAGGACACGGACGGCACGGCGGGCGCATCCTGCACCGGGCGCTCGCCTCGCTCGATCTGAGCGAGGCGCAGCGCACGAAGGTGAAGGCGCTCGCCGAACAGCAGAAGGGCGACGGGCAGTCGTTCCGCGAGCAGATGAGGGCCGATCGCGAGGCGCTTCGCGAGGCGCTCGAGGCGGCCAATCCCGATCCGATGGCCGTCGGAAAAGCCATGCTGAAGGTGCGGTCCAGCCGGGAAGCGGGGAAGGCGCGGCTCCAGGAGTTCCGGACCAAGCTCAAGCCGATCCTCACGCCGGAACAGAACGCACGGCTCGACGGTTTTCTCTCCGCGGTGCGTGCCGAAAGGGAAGACCGTCGTGAAGACCGTCGTGAAGGCCGACATGATGGCCAGGGCCAGGGCCGGCATCATCGGGGCATGGACGACTCCTCGCGATAACCAGGGACACCCGCGTGGGAGAAGAGAGACGGCTCAGGTGAGCCGTCTCTCTTCGTTTCACTTTGGATACACTGCGCGCAAATGATCGTAGTCGATGGGCTGCTCAAGGCGTATCGCGATCTGACCGCGGTGTCGGACCTCTCGTTCCAGGTCGCCTCGGGCGAGGTGCTCGGGCTGGTCGGACCCAACGGCGCGGGGAAGACCTCCACTCTGCGCTGCCTCGCGGGAATCCTTCCGCCCAACGCGGGCACGATCCGTCTGGGCGGGCATGACCTCGCGACCGATCCCGTCGGCGCCAAGCGCCTGCTGGCCTTCATGCCGGACGAACCCAAGCTTTTCGAGTACCTGACGGTTTCCGATCACCTCGCGCTCTCGGCGCGCCTCTATCAGGTGCCCGATGCCGCGGCACGGGGCCGCGCGCTGCTGGAGGAGCTGGAGCTCACCGGCAAGGAGTCCGCGTTTCCGAACGAGCTCTCGCGCGGGATGAAGCAGAAGCTCGTGATCGCCTGCGGCCTGCTGCACGACCCCGAGGTCATCATCTTCGACGAGCCCCTGACCGGCATCGATCCGGGCGGCATCAAGAGGATGAAGCAGACCATCGTGCGGCGAGCGAAGGCGGGAGCCTCGGTCATCGTCTCGTCCCATCTGCTTCATCTCGTCGAGGAGATCTGCGACCGCGTCCTCATCCTCGCGGCGGGGCGCATGGTGCTCGTGGGCACGCTCGACGAGATCCGGCGCCAGGCCGGCCAGGCGGACGAATCGCTCGAGGAGATCTTTTTGCGCGTCACCGAGCGCCCGGCCGTCCCGGCCGCCGGAGGCCTCGCGCAGGCTTCGCGGTGAGCGCCGCCTCGCCCGTTTCCATCTTCGGTTTCCTGGCGCGCCGGAGCATCGCCAACGCCATCCGGCTGCGGCTGCGCCGGCTGAAGGAGCCGCGTTACCTGATCGGGCTCGTGTTCGGGATCTTCTATTTCGTGACGATGTTCCTGCGCCCCACGCGCAGCGGTCGCGGGCCGCACGGCATCCCCGCGATGCCGGTCGAATGGACCGAGACGCTGCTCCTGTTCGGTGCCTGCGCCGTGGCCATGCTGGTGCTCGTCAGCTGGCTGCTGCGCAGCGGCGAGCAGGCGCTGAAGCTCAGCGAGGCCGAGGTGCAGGCCCTCTTCCCCGCTCCCCTCTCGGCGCGCTCCATCCTGCACTACGCCTTGCTCCGCACGCAGCTCGCGCTCCTCTTCAGCTCGCTCATCGTCACCCTCGTCCTGCGGCGGAATTTCTCCTGGAGCGGACTGCGGATGACGGTCGCGTTCTGGGTCATCCTCAGCGTCCTGCAATTCCATTTCCAGGCGCTCGGATTCACGAAGGCACGCTGGCGCGAGCGCCCGGCCGGTCAGCGCCGCATCCTCTTCGGTCTGACCTTCGCCATCGTGCTCGGGCTCGTCGCGCTCGTGGGCGTCGGCCTTTCCGGAGCGCTCCAGGTCGTGTGGGGGGCGGTGCGCCATGGACACCTCTCGAGGCTTCCGAGCCTCGAGGGCGTCGAGCCGGCGATGGCGTCCACGCCCGTGGGCGCCGCGACGCTCTGGGTGCTCTGGCCGATTCGCATCGTGCTGCGCCCTCTCATCGTTCCGGATCTGCAAGGCTTCCTTCTGGCCCTCCTTCCCGCCCTCGGCGTGCTGCTGCTGCATTACACGTGGCTCGCGCGCACGGCCATTCGGTACGAGGAGGCGACGATCGAGCACGCGGGCCGCCGCGCCGAGCAGCGCCTGCGGCGGCAAGGGAAAACGGTCGGCACGCACCGCGCTGGAGCCGCGCGCGCCAAGGTGCCCTTCCCGCTCGGCTCTTCGGGCCGACCCGAGCTGGCGATCATCTGGAAAAATCTGCTCGCCTTCGGGCGCATTCGCCTGAGCCGGGTCGCCCTCGGCCTCACCCTCACATTCCTCGCGTCGCTCGCCGGCTCCTACCTCGCGGTGCGCACGGCACCCGGGTTCGCGGGCGGAATCCTGTTCGCGGCCGGCCTCGTGGCGGTGGCCGCGCTGCTGATCGGCCCGACGATCACCTTCACGCTGCGCAACGATCTACGCGGCGACCTCGAGCACGCGAGCCTGCTGCGGCAGTGGCCGATCTCGCCGGTGCGCCTGGTGGCCGCAGAGCTGGCCGGCCCCTGGCTGATCTCGACGGGGATCGTCTGGGGAGGGCTCGCCATCGCCATGGCGCTCACCTCCGGTTCGGCCTCGGCGCTGGCGCAACGCGGCCTGTCGCAAGACTCGCTCGACGCCATCGGCATCGAGACCTGGGCCAAGTTCGGCAAGCTCTTCCCCGTGTCGCTCGGGCTCGCGCTCGCGGTGCCGGCCATCGTCGCCCTCACGCTCATCGTCCAGAACGGCACGGTGCTCGCGTTTCCGGCCTGGTTTCCGCCGGGCCGCCACAAGCAATCGGCAGGGCTCGAGACCGCCGGCATGCGCCTCATCTCGATGCTGGCCATCTCCCTGCTGCTGCTGGTCGCGCTCATTCCCGCCGCGGTGCTCGTGGTGCCTCTCGTGATCTTCGGCTGGAGCACCCTCGGTTTATGGACCGTCCCGATCGCAGGCCTCCTCACGGCCGCTCCGGTGGCCGCCGAGGTGGCCGGGGGCGTGTTCATCCTGGCGCGGCTCCTCGAACGGTTCGACCCGTCACTCGAGCTGAACGCCTGAGCCGCCGATGCCCGATGACGCCGGCCTGAGCTGGGAGCCGATCGAGGGCTGGCGCATCTCCCGTCCGGTATCGCGCACGCTTCGCGCGCGCGGCCGGGCGGCTTCAACGGTTTCTGGAGATGCATTCGTCGATCGGCTCCTCGACGAGCGCCCGTTCTCGCTCGGCGGCGAGCTTGCGGCCGAGCCCGAGCCGGGTACGCGCGCAAAGAATGCTCCAGCGGTGCTGCGGCTGAACATCGAGCCCGCGACCGAGAACGAGGCCTTCGTGATCGTCCTGCGGCATCCCTCCGGCGCTCTCACGTTTCACACGCAGGACGTGCCGCCGCGACGCCCCTCCGGGAGCGTGCGCCGCCCGTTGCGCTTCTCGCTCCCTCTCCGACCAGACGGTGACGCCACCCCGCGGCGCGGGCTCGCCCGGAAGCTGGTCCGCCTGTTCGTCCTGCGCCTCGTGGCGCCGCTCGCCGACCGCGGCCTGCCGGTGCTGGCCGCTCACTGGGAGGAGGCGCGCTTCACCGACGGCAAGGTGAATCCCGGCTGGTTGCACGTGACCGCGCGCGGGCTGGCCGAAGGCAGCCTCGAGAGCATCGACACGTCGCGCCTTCCCGCGCCCCCCGCACGCAGCCTGCTCCTTCTGCACGGCACCCTCTCCGATGCGGGACGGGCCTTCGGTGACCTGGCGTCCACGCGCGGCGGGAAAGGGACGGCGCTCCTCGCGCGCCTCGCGCCGCTGTACGGCGGCCGCATTTACGCGTTCAACCACAGGACGCTGAGCCAGA
>JBDSFL010000164.1:0-7249 GCA_039919545.1 Thermoanaerobaculia bacterium
GCAGCGTGAGGACGTTGAGCGTGAAGCCCATCGCGTACATCAGCGCGTACGTGGCGATGATGGAGGTCGGGATGGCGATGGCCGCGATGAGCGTGGAGCGCAGGTTCCCGAGGAAGAGCAGGACGACGAGAGCGGCGAGGAAGCCGCCCACGATGAGGTGCTCTTTCACCGTGTCCACGGCGGCGGTGATGAACTGCGCCTGGTCGCGCACGATCTCGGTGGAGTAGCCCGACGGGAGCTGAGGAGCGATCTCGGTGAGGCGCTCCTTCACGCGGTTGATGACCTCGATCGTGTTCGTGCCCGACTGCTTCCTCACGGCGAGCACGACGGTGGGAACGCCGTTCTTGGCGGCGGCGGTCTGCGCGTCCTCGGCGCCGTCCTCCACCACGGCCACGTCGCCGATCTTCACGGGGAGCCCGGTCCGCTCGGCGACGACGATCGTCTCGAGGTCCTTGGGCGATTTCACGCGCCCGTAGACGCGCACGGTGGCCTCGTCTCCGCCGGCCTTGAGCGACCCGCCGGGGATCTTCACGTTCTCGCTCTGCAGCGCGCGGCGCACGTCGACGGCGGTGAGCCCGTAGGCCTTCAGCCGATCGGCGTCGAGGCGGATGTTGATGCGGCGCGAGCGGCCGCCGAGGAGAGTCACCTGGCCGACGCCGTTCGTGGATTCGATCTGGCGGCGCAGCACCTTGTCGGCGAACTCGGTCGTCTCGCGCAGGGAGCGCTTGCCCGAGAGCGCCACGTTGAGAATCGGGGTGGCGTCGGGGTCGAGCTTCTCGACGATGGGCTGGTCGATGCCGCGCGGAAGCTCGCCCAGCACGCGGTTCACCTTGTCGCGCACTTCCTGTGCGGCGACGTCGACGTTTTTCTCGAGGATGAACGTGACGATGACCTGCGAGATGCCCTCGGCCGAGGTGGAAGAGAGCTCGTCGATGCCGGCGATCGTGTTGACCGATTCTTCGATCTTGTCGGTGATCTCCGTCTCGATCTCTTCGGGCGCGGCGCCATCGAGCCGCGTGATGATGCTGATGGTGGGGAACTCCACCTTCGGGTAGCGGTCCGTGCCGAGCCGGCTGTAGCCGACGCCGCCCACGACGACGAGGGCGAGGATGAGGACCGAGGCGAAGACGGGGCGCCGGACGCAGAGGCGGGCGAGGGCCTGCATGGTGTTTCCTTTTTCTTCCGAAGCTCAGCGGGCGACGTCGAGCCCGTCGGTGAGGCGGCGGTCGGGGTTCACGACGACGCGTTCGCCCGGAGTGACGCCGGAGCGCAGCTCGACGAGGTCACCATGCCGCGCGCCCAGGGCCACGAGCCGCTCGGCGACTTTTTGCGGACCGAGCACGAACACGCGCGAGACGCCGGCCTCGGTGACGACGGCGGCCTGCGGGGCGAGCAGGGCGGGGGAGGATGCGGGGAGCTCGATGGCGGCAGTGGCGAAGAGGCCGGGCTTCAACAGCCGTTCGCGATTGGGGACCACGGCCTCCACGACCAGCGTCCGGGCTTCGGAGCGGAGCGCCGGGCCGATGTACTTGATCTTCCCTTCGAAGCTCTTGCCGGGAAACGTCTGCACGGAGAGGCGGACGACCTGGCCCACCTTCACCGCCGAGACGGCGGATTCGGGAATGGCCAGCTCGGCGCGTAGCGGATCGACCTTCACGAGGCCCGCAACGGGCTGGCCGCGACGCACGAAGGCGCCGGCCGAAATTTTCTTCTCGGTGATGAGCCCGGCGAATGGCGCTTTGATGGTGCAGTCGTCCAGTCCCTTCTGCGCCAGGGTCAGGCGTGCGCGGGCCGTGTCGAGGTCCAGGCTCTTGCGCTGGTTCTCGGACTGCGCGACGACCTTCTTCTCCCGCAGGTCGGCATAGCGCTGCGCCTCGGAAGTGGTCCAGGCGAGCGCGGAGCGCGCCTCCTGCAGCAAGGCCCGCGCCTCGGTGGAGTCGAGCACCGCGATGACGGCGCCCGCTGACACGAAGCTGCCGCGCTCGACCCGGATCTGTGCGACGAGGCCGTCCCGCTCGGACGAGACATCGGCGCTCTCGTCGGCCTGCAGGGCACCGGTCACCTCGAGCGTTTTCGGCAGCGTGCGGGACTCGACGGGAGCGGTCTGCACACGAATGGGCTCGGGAGCGACGGAGCGATTCGTCGTCGTTGCCGCGCGGGCGTTGCCGCAGCCCGCGGCCAGCACGCCGGCGAGGAGCGGAAGGATTGCGAGGGAAGCGGAGAGGAGGCGTCGCGTGTTCATCGTGAGGCTCCGTTGGCCCGCGTCTGCGGGGCATCGTCTTGCGTCTGGTCCTGGATCTTGATGTCACGTTCGTCGAGGAGCGTCCCGACGGCGCGGGCGTAGTCGGTCATCGCCTTTCGGTAGTCGGTCAGGGCGGCGGTCTCGGTCACCTGTGCGGAGGCGAGCTCGTTCTGCCGGGTGAGCACGAAGAAGTTCGTGGTGAGCCCGACGCCGAAGCGCTCCCTCTCGGCCCCGAGCTGCGTCTCGGCGGCGAGGCGGCCGGAGTGCGCGGCCTCGATGCGCTGGGCAGCTGTCTTCAGGGCGAGCGCCGCGTTCCGCACTTCCACCGCGATGCGCTGTCGCAGCTGCTCGATGCCGATCGAGGCCTGCCGCTCGGCCGAGCGTGCGATGGCGTACTCCGCCTTGGCTGCGCGGTTGCCGAGCGGAACGGTGAGGGCGAGCCCGACGGAGGCGTCGGGAAAGCGGTTCTCGGTGATGGTGCCGAACGAGCGCCCGAGCCCGCCGTCGAGGGCCTGGGGCGCGGCCACGGGCGCTCCCGTGAAGGAGACGGCGCTGGGATTCAGGCTGCCCGCGAGGCCGCGCCGCGTGTAAGACGCGACGAGGTCGAGCTGCGGGAGCACCCGTTCCCGTGCCGTCTCGGATTCCAGCAGCTGGCGTTCGAAGCGCGTGCGGGCCTCGGCCAGCTCGGGCCGGCGTGCGCGCGCTTCCTGGAAGGCCCTGGCGAGATCGAGCGGGATCGGCGTCGTCTCGGGCATCTCGGTCGGGATCAGCGTGGCATTCCAGAGCGGATCCTCGGCATCGGCGAGGATCAGCTCCTTCAGCTGGTTCTCCGCACGCTGGGCTCCCTCCTCCACACCGTAGAGCTCGCCGCGCCGGCGTTCGATCTCGGCGGTGGGCTGGGCGATGTCGGTCTCGGGCAGGGTGCCGGCCTCGATGCGCGCCTGGGCATCCGAACGCTGCTCCTGCGCGAGAGACACGGAGGAGCGGCGCACGGCGGCGTCGAGACGCGCGGCGACCAACGTCCAGTACGCGCGATCCACGTTCGTGAGGGTCTCGGTGACGGTGCGACGAAGGGACCAGAGCGAGCGATCGCGGTCGATGCGCGCGATGCGGATGGCGCGACGCGCGGGATCGGTGCTGCGGTTCTGCAGGATGGGCTGACGCAGATCGATGCCGAGCAGCGTCTGGTACGACGGAGCGAGGACCGCGAACAGCGAGTCGGTGCGTTCACGCGCGATCGCCGTGGAAACCGCGACGCTGCCACCGGTGGGAAGAAGCTGAGTCAGCGAAGCGGAGGTGAAGACACCCTTCTGACGGGGTGCGTCCTGCCCGGGGAGCGCCCCGGAGAGCACCGAGTTCACGGGATCGGTGTGATCGCGGTAGCGCGCCTCGAGATGAAAGGAGGGGTCGTAGGCACCTTCGGCGCGATCGAGGCTGAGCGCGGCGATCTTGAACGATTCCCGCTCGATGGCGAGCTCGTGGTTTCGCGCCAGGGCGCGGCGCGTCGCGTCCGCAAGCGAGAGCGAAACCTCGTTCGAGGAAGCCGATGCGTTCTGCTGGGCAGCGTCATTGCTGGTTGCCGGGGCCTGAACGGCCGCAACCGATGTCGCGGAAGCAACCTCCCGAGGGTTTGCCACCGCCCCTGCTGCGGTCACCAAGAACGGGGCGAAGGCCAGGAGACGGAACAGCTTCATCAGCACGGTTTCCTTTCGGGCGGCAGGCTCTTCAGGCAGGCTTTCTGGATGCGGGGGTCGAGCGACTCGGCAAACTTCTCGAGGAATCGCGGATCCATCGAGCCGAGGGCATTGCGCTCGCAGGTGGTCAGCTCGACTCCGCGGTCGACCAGCGCGAGCACGGTGCGAGCGGGGTCTTCACAGTAGCCGCGGCGAAATTCTTCGTCGGTCGCGAGCTTTCCGATGATCAGTTCAACATTCTTCTGGGACATGGGCTTTACTCCGACCGCCGTTATCTCAACATGTGTGCCAGAGCGGCCCAGCCGGGCGTAGCTCACTGAAGCCACACCCAGTCAATGAGTTACATTGATCATCTCGGTTCAGGCCCGGTCACCGCGAGGAAGGGCAGAGTGTCGATATTCCGACACTCTGCGCAGCGATCGGCGGACTACCCGAACCGTCCGCCAAGGTCGCAGGACGACGACGTCCGATCAGACGTCGAGCCGCACCGCGTTGGATGCGGCGAGAGAGCCTCAGCTCTCGTCGAACACTCGCGAAAATTCCTTCGCGAGCTGGAAGTCGCGTGCCGTGATGCCGGCCGCATCGTGGCTGACGAGCCGAACGGTGACGACGGAATAGACGTTCGTCCAGTCCGGGTGATGGTTCATCTTCTCGGCTTCGAGCGCACAGCGCGTCATGAAACCGAACGCGTGAGAGAAGTCGGAGAAATGGAAGGCGCGCAAGAGCTTTCCGCTCTTGAGCGACCAGCCGGGGAGGGCAGACAGGCGCTGTGAGACGGCTTTTTCGGAGAGAGGGCTCGGATTCTTCATGTCCCGATTCTCGCGCATCACTCTCCCGCTCCAGGAGTCTGTTGCGAACCTGGCGTTCGGATCGTGGCCTACGCCGCTGGACATCAGTCTCTTAGAATGGGCCGATGCGCATTGCGGTTGCCATGTCCGGCGGGGTCGACTCTTCGGTCGCAGCGCTCCTTCTGGCCCGGGAAGGGGCCGAGGTCATCGGCCTGTCGATGCACCTCTGGAATCATGACCGGGACGGGTCGGGCTCGGCCGAGGGTCGCTGCTGCACGCTCGACGACCTCAACACCGCCAGGCGCGCGGCCGAGACGGTGGGCATCCCGCACTACATCCTGAACCTGGAGGACCGCTTCTCGGAAGCCGTGGTGAAGCCATTCATCGAGGGTTACCTGCGCGGCGAGACGCCGATCCCGTGCACAGTCTGCAACACCGAAGTGAAGTTCAAGACGCTGCTCGAGCGCTCGGTCGCGCTCGGATGCGAGGCGGTGGCCACGGGGCACTACGCGCGCGTGGAGACCGACTCCGCCACCGGGGAGAGCCGGCTACTGCGTGCTCGCGACCTCTCGAAAGACCAGTCCTATTTCCTTTACGACCTCACCTCGCGGCAGCTCTCACGCGCGCGTTTTCCGCTGGGCGACATGGAGAAGGCCGAGGTGCGGCGGATCGCGCGCGACGCGGGGCTTCCGAACTGGGACAAGCCCGATTCGCAAGAGGTCTGCTTCGTTCCTCCCGGAGGCGGCCCCTCCCAGTTCATCCGCGACGAAGCCGCGTCTTTCGGCATCCAGCTTCCGTCGATGTCGGCCGCGCGGCCCGGACCGATCACGAGCGCCTCAGGCGAGGTGCTGGGCGAGCACGAAGGCACCTTCGGCTTCACGGTGGGGCAGAGGAAAGGGCTTGGCCTCTCCGCGCCCGCACCTCTCTATGTGCTCGAGGTGCATCCGGCCGAGTCACGCGTCGTGGTGGGCCCGGTGGACGCCCTGATGTCGACCGACGTGATGCTGGGGAACGTCTCGTTCACCGCGGAGAATCCGCCCGCGGGGCCGCGCCGCGTGCTGGCCCGCATCCGCTACCGGCACACCGAGCAGCCCGCCTTGCTCGAGCCGCTCGAGACTCCATTCGTGAGAGGCGGCCAAGCGCGGCTCGTGTTCGAGACCCCCGTTCGCGCCGCGGCTCCCGGGCAGTCGGCCATCTTCTTCGACATCGATCGGCCCGAGCTGGTGCTGGGCGGGGGAATCATCCTCCGGCAACCTGCCCCTTAGCTCGGACGGCGTTTTCCTGCTTCTTTTCTTTCGGCCCTTGACTTGGAAGTAACTTACGCCTAAGTTACGCCTACGAGGTGCCCGATGATCGATCTCGCGCAGTTGGGAAATGAAATGGTGAGTCGGGAAATGGAAGCCGGGAACTGCAATCGCGAAGCGGGGAACCGGAATCGCGAAGCTGGGAACCGGAATCGCGAAGCGGGGAACCGCAATGGCGAAGCTGGAAATAGGCAAGAGGAAGGCCCCTCCTTCGAAGTTTTCGGAAATCTCGAACGATTCGACAACCGGCAGGCCCATCCCGATCGCGCCTTCACGGCGCTCCGAGCCCTGGATCCCGGCACCCTGCGGAGGCTCATCGTTCCGGGTGCGGGCGGTCGCCGGGTGTTCCGGATCCTGCTGAAGAATTCGTGCCGCTACGCCTGCGGCGACTGCCCCATGAAAGACCAAGGCTCTCTCGCCTCTCCGCTCCTCGAGCCGGCGCGTATCGCACGTTTGTTTCTCATCGCCTACAGACGTGGGTGGTGCGATGGCATCTTCATCACCAGCGGGGTCGCGAGAAGCTCGGCCTGGGCCACGGAGAAGACGCTCGAGCTGGTCGAGACTTTGCGCGTGACCCACGGATTTCGCGGTTACATCCATGTGAAGGCGCCCGAGGGAATCGAGCCAGGCCAGCTCGAAAGGCTTCTTCGCCTGGTTGACCGCGTCTCCCATCATCGGGAAGCTCGCTGCATGGAGGCCGTACAGAGCGAAACTTCGAGCGTCCCGGCAGCCGAGTCTCACGAGACTGCCGGTCTCGCTCCCGTGCCCGCCCGGGCTACTGAAGGAGCAGCCGCACCTGCATGGGGAATGCGCCCGAGAAGGGGGACGAGAGCGGTCTCGGCACGATCGGGTGAGCACTCTTTCGGCGCCAAGGCGTTCGCCAAGCACGAATCGGGATTCCGGCGTGTCGCGACTTCTCAGGAGTCGGCCTTCCCGTCCGACGATCCCAAGCTCGAGTGGGCGGTATCTCATCCGGACGAATTTCCCGTGGAGGTGACGACGGCCACGCGGGAGGAGCTCCTGCGCGTGCCCGGCCTCGGCCCGCGAAGCGTCGATTGGATTCTCGTCGCCCGGGCGCACGGCCGCCTCTCGTTCGCGGGCGATCTCGAGGTTCTCGGGCCCGCCGCTTCCCGTGCCGCCGGGTTTCTGATTTTCCGAGGCAGGTTGGTGCGGATGAAAGCGGCTCAACCCACTCTGTTCGAGCCTCTTGCCCTCCAAGGT
>JBDSFL010000184.1:0-2985 GCA_039919545.1 Thermoanaerobaculia bacterium
GGGTTCAAGTGGTACCCCCAGCGGGATTCGAACCCGCGATCTCTACCTTGAAAGGGTAGCGTCCTGGGCCGCTAGACGATGGGGGCGCCGTGACTTGATGCCGAGAATACCGGAACTTCTAAGAGAAAGGAGGGGTGGTGAGCCGTGCTGGACTCGAACCAGCGACCCTCTGCTTAAAAGGCAGATGCTCTAACCGACTGAGCTAACGGCCCCTGCCTGCGCGCGGAGTGTAAACGAATGCGCGCCGGCTCCCAACTTCTCGCGCCAGCAGCGGTCCGAAACGCTTCGTCAGGCCTTCACGGCCTCCGGCTTCAGCCAGCGATCGAGGAGCGTGCCGGGCCGCGAGATCGTCTCGTCGCGCTTCGGTCCCGTGGAGAGCAGCGCCAGCCGCGCGCCCACGATTCCCTCGAGCTCGGTCACGTAGTCACGCGCCTTCTGGGGCAGCGCCTCGAAGGTGTCGATGCCCGCGGTGGAGCACTTCCACCCCGGGAAACTGCGCAGGATGGGCTTCGCGCGTTCGTAGAGGTCGGCCCGCGCGGGGATCTCCGCGTGCTCCACGCCGTCGATCTCGTAGCCCGTGGCGATGCAGATCTCGTCCTGGTCGTCCAGGACGTCGAGCTTCGTCAGAGCCAGGGCATCGATCCCCGAGATCCGCACGGAGGTGCGTGCGACCACGGCGTCGAACCAGCCCACGCGCCGTGGCCTGCCGGTCACGGTGCCGAACTCGTTCCCACGCTTGCGGATCGCTTCGCCGGTCTCGTCCTTCAGCTCCGTCGGGAACGGTCCCGAGCCGACGCGCGTGGCATACGCCTTCATCACGGCGATCACCGCCCCGATGGCCGAGGGCGGAATGCCGAGGCCGATCGTGGCGCCCCCTGCAGCACAGGAGGACGACGTGACGAACGGGTACGTCCCATGATCCACGTCCAGCATCACGCCTTGCGCGCCTTCGCAGAGGAGGCGTGCGCCGCGCGCCAGCTCCTTTGCCAGCAACGTGCCGGTATCGGTCACGAAGCGCTTCAGCTCCTGGCCGGCCGCCACGTACGTGTCGAGCGTCTCGTCCACCGGCGCGCCTTCGACCCCGTAGAAATGCTTGAGCACGGCGTCCTGGTGCTCGAGCAGCGGGCGGGCGAGCTCGCGGAAATGGTCGGCGTCGATCAGATCGGCGATGCGCAGGCCGGAGCGGTTGGCCTTCGATTCGTACGCCGGCCCGATGCCGCGCGAGGTGGTGCCGATGTTCGCGCCGCCGAGCGCTTTCTCGCGCGCCCCATCGAGCAGCGCGTGGGTGGGGAGGATGACGTGCGCCCGGTCGGAAAGCTTGAGATTTTCCTCGATGTGGATGCCCGCGGCGCGCAGCGTCTCCATCTCGGAGAGCAGAGCGCGCGGATCGATCACCAGTCCGTTCCCGATGATGTTCAGCACGCCCGCGCGGCAGATGCCCGACGGGATCAGGCGCAGGGCGAAGTGCCTGTCGCCGAATTTCACGGTGTGTCCGGCGTTGTGACCGCCCTGGTAGCGGGCGACGATGTCGAAGGAGGGGGAGATCAGGTCGACGACTTTTCCCTTGCCTTCGTCGCCCCACTGGCCGCCGATCACGACGACCGCATTCCGTTCTGATGTGCTCACCGCGGGAGTCTAACAAGAGGATGGTTGCTCGTCGTGGCGGGGCGGATGAGAGAATTCCCGCCTTCATGACGACCCCTCTCTCGCTCAGCGGAAACGACCTGTCCCTGTCCGATCTCGTCGAGGTGGCCGACCTCGGCCGCTCGGCCGTCATCTCGCCCGACGCCGCCGTCCGCATGGACCGCGCTCGCGCCGTCATCGACCGCGCCGTGCGCGAAGACCGCGTGGTCTACGGCGTGACCACCGGCTTCGGCAAGTTCGCCGATGTGGTGATCCCGCGCCACAAGCTCAGCGAGCTGCAGACGAACCTGATCCGCAGCCATGCCGCCGGCGTCGGCGAGGCGCTGCCGCGGCGCACGGTGCGCGCGCTGATGCTGCTGCGAGCCAACTGTCTGGCCAAGGGTTTCTCCGGCGTGAAGCGCGAGACTCTGGAGCGGCTGCTCGAGCTGCTGGAAAAGGGAATTCATCCCGTGGTTCCCGCGCAGGGGTCCGTCGGCGCCTCGGGCGATCTCGCCCCGCTCGCCCACCTCGCG
The DNA here is from genome assembly GCA_039919545.1 of Thermoanaerobaculia bacterium. Taxonomy (GTDB): domain Bacteria; phylum Acidobacteriota; class Thermoanaerobaculia; order UBA5066; family UBA5066; genus JBDSFL01. The sequence continues at coordinate 2,157 of JBDSFL010000184.1, forward strand.
CGCGCTCTGCTGGGTGAAGGGGACGTCGAGCTCGGCGGGCGCACGATGCCGGCGGACGAGGCGTTCCGCGCGGCGGGCGTGCGGGCGCTCGTGCTCGAGGCCAAGGAAGGGCTCGCGCTCATCAACGGCACGCAGCTCACGACGGCCATCGGCGGCCTGGCCCTCGCGCGCCTGCTGAAGCTCCTGCGCACGGCCGACCTCGTGGCCGCGATGACGGTGGACGCGCTGAAGGGAACCGACGCCGCGTTCGACCCGCGCATCCATGCGGCGCGTCCGCACCCCGGGCAGACCGCGACGGCCACGAACATGCGCAACCTGCTCGCGAGCTCGGCCGTGCGCGAGAGCCACCGCGACTGCGGGATCGTTCAAGACGCCTATGCGCTGCGCTGCATCCCGCAGGTGCACGGCACGGTGCGCGACGCGGCCGAGAACGCGCGACGGATCGTCGAGATCGAGATGAACGCCGCCACCGACAACCCCATGGTCTTCGCGACGGGCGACGACGGCGAAGGAGAGCTGATCTCCGGTGGGAACTTCCACGCCGCGCCCGTGGCCCTCACGTTCGACCATCTCGCGGCCGCCACCGCCGACCTCGCGTCCATCTCCGAGCGGCGCACCGAGCGCCTCGTGAACCCGTCCCTCTCGGGCGACCTGCCGGCCTTCCTCATCCGCGACGGCGGGCTCCACTCCGGCTTCATGATGATCCACGTGACGGCCGCGGCGCTCGTCTCGGAGTGCAAGGCGAACGCCTTCCCGGCTTCCGTCGATTCCATCCCGACGTCGGCGGGAAAAGAAGACCACGTGTCGATGGGGCCGATCGCCGCGCGGA
>JBDSFL010000330.1:0-2992 GCA_039919545.1 Thermoanaerobaculia bacterium
GGCGCGGAGCGGTAAACGCGACTCTGGCGTTGAGCGCACCCCCTGCAGGGATGTCCCACGGAGCGACTGGTTGGTAGGTTCCGCAGATGCAGTCACTCCAGAACGCGGTGGATGGAGTGGCAGAGCGCTCCGGATTCTCCGGCGTGGTCCGCCTCGACCGCTCGGGCGAGACCGAGTTCTCCAGGGCCTATGGATTCGCCGACCGGTCCCACGGAGTCCTGAACACAGTCGAGACCCTCTTCGCGACCGCGAGCGGAACGAAAGGTCTGACGGCACTGGCGGTCATGGCCCTGGTCGAGCGCGGGACGCTCGAGCTAGCCACCCCTGCCCGTTCGTTGCTCGGGAAAGACCTGCCCCTGATCTCCGACGACGTGACGATCGAACAGTTGCTGGCACACCGGTCCGGGATCGGCGACTACCTCGACGAGAACGCCGTCGACGACATAGCCGACTACGTGATGCCGGTGTCGGTGCACGAGCTCGCGACGACCGAGCAGTTCCTGCCGGTGCTGGACGGGCACGAGACTGTGTCCCCGGCTGGCGAACGGTTCGCGTACAACAACGGCGGTTACGTGTTGCTCGCATTGCTCGCCGAACGCGCGAGCGGCGTGGACTTCCACCAGCTGGTCCATACCCTGGTCTGCGAGCCTGCGGGCATGGTCGACACGGCGTTCCTGCGCTCCGATGAACTCCCTGAACGCGTCGCCCTGGGTTACCTCTTCGTCGATGGTTTGAGAACGAACGTGTTCCATCTCCCCGTGCTCGGCAACGGCGACGGGGGCATTTACTCGACGGCTGCCGACCTCAACGCCTTCTGGGACTCACTCTTCGCCGGACGGATCGTCTCACCGGAGCGGGTCGCCGAGATGGTGCGACCGCGCAGCGACTGGCCGGAAGAATCCAAGCGCTACGGCCTCGGGTTCCACCTGCACGCGACCGGCGACGGAGTCCAACTGGAGGGGTACGACGCAGGCGTGTCGTTCTCAAGCAAGCACCAGCCCTCGTCCGCAATCACCTACACCGTCATCTCGAACTGGTCAGAGGGGGCCTGGCCGATCATGGGGCTTCTCGATGACCGGCTCGGCACCTGAAACACGCCCAACCGCGTCGGAGAAAGGCAAGTGGCGGGCGGTCAGACAGCTGACTGACTTGGTTTGGCAACCAGCAGGTGAAAGGCGCGTTTCCCTCCACCGACCCGTCGTTGTTCTTCGACGGTGAGTCCAGCGTTCTGCAGCAGATCGATGACCTCGGGAACCGAGCGGAGCCGGAAGTTGTGCACAGTCAGCGGCGAACCTGCCATGGCGTCGGGGTCTCCGAGTCCTATGACCACTTGACCGGATCTCTTGGTCACCCTGGCAAGCTCGGCGAAGGCCACGTTCAACTCGTGGATGAAGTAGATGGTGTTCAAGGTGATGGCGCCGTCCAGTGAGTCTGTGGCGAGTGGCAGTTCCGTCATCGTCGCAGCATGCAGACGAAGCCTGCCGGCGGCGACGTCGCGTCGAAATCGGCGGCTAGCGTGCCTGAGCATGGTTGCCGACATGTCGACACCGTCGACGTGTCCGCTCGTGCCGACATGGCGTAGTAAGAGATCCAGGCCGACCCCACCCCCGAAGCCGAGATCGGCGACGGTGTCACCGGCAGTCAGGGGCAACGCCCTGACAGCGGCGGTGACATCGGCCCGGTTGGCGCGGTTGAGCATCGCACCAGTGAGAAGCCCTCGAACACCCTGAGGCTGAGCGAGTTGTCGAGCAAAACCTGCAATCATGCTGGCGCGCAGATTCATGCTGCCAACCTATGTGCTCTCGTGCCCCTTCGGCGTAGTCACGTCGGTGACCATTGTTGTCCGCGACGCGATGGGCTTCCGACGCGAAGTAGTTCCAGATCGGGGAGTCCGGCCTTCCGGTCGAGGGTGCGGTCGTCGAGCCGTTTGCCGCCTGCTGTCGGCGCGAATAGGTCGACGTAAGAAGGGTCTTGGCCTGATACTGCGGGTATGGCGTACGACCAGGAACTAGCAGGGCGGCTCCGGGAGGTCATTCAGGCTGAACCGGGCCTCACTGAGAAGCCCATGTTCGGGGGACTCGCTTTCCTCGTGCACGGAAAGATGGCGGTCAGCGCCAGTGGCCAAGATGGCTTGTTGTTACGTATCGATCCGGCAGACGCTGCGTCTTTGGTGAGCCATGAGCACGTACGCCGTTTCGAGATGCGTGGCCGAGAGATGGACGGCTGGCTCCGCGTCGATGCCGAGGCCCTGGGGAACGACGACGAGCTGGTGCACTGGGTGGATTACGGCCTCACCTACGCACGATCGCTCGCACCCAAGTAGTCCCATCATGGGCGAGCCACGACTGGGACAACGTCCGACATGGAGCCGAGCGGTGAGGGCCCTTCGTGGGCACCAGGTAGGTCGCGTATGGGCGTCCCGACATCGGGTCAGACCCCAAGGAGCATTGGGACCCGAGCGGCCTTGCGCTCAATGCTGCGGACCTGAGGCATCGAGTCGCGAGACGCTACTCCGGCCGTTCTGGAGGATTCCGTGTGCCACCCCCTGACTTCGTCCGCAGCTGGCATCGAGGCGCCGCGCAGGTAGATCCTCATTCCGAATTTCGCTCTCACCGCCGTTCGGGTGTCTCGTCCACTCGACTCCGGCCCGTGCCACCGATGTGCCACAGGCCTTGCCCCTCAACGGTCCCGAGCGGGATCTCAGGCGCTTGACCCGCGCAGACGTGAATGCGGCAGGTGCCACTCGAACCACGACCGGCGGATTCAAGTTTCTTGATGTGCCACAGATGTGCCATTTTCCCTTGCTCAAGGATGATTTCGGCAGTCGGGCGTCGAATCGCAAGCCGCTGACCTGCGGAAACACCAAGTGGGGCAGCAGGGGCTTGAACCCTGGACCGACGGATTATGAGTCCGTTGCTCTAACCAGCTGAGCTACTGCCCCGTACGTGCACGGCATACGCCGTCGTGCGACTGGTGAGCCTATCGCGGTGCC
>JBDSFL010000342.1:0-39473 GCA_039919545.1 Thermoanaerobaculia bacterium
GGGGCGCTGCTGAGCTCTTGCGACACCTGGAGCCACGGGGTGCCCGACGCGAGCCTCGCGACCGCGCTCTCGGCCTTGGCGCGGATGGGGAAGAACATCTGCGAGAGCCTCAGCATCTCGGGCGCGCTCTTGCTGGCGTCGGCGTCGTATTCGCGGCGCAGCTCCTCGTCCGTGATCGATTCCAGGCGCGCACGCCGGTTGATCAGCTCACGCCTCTTCTCGACCAACGTGCCGGCGAGCGCAGGGCGGATGGCGTCGGCCGAGCGCGTGAGCAGGATCTCCTCGAAGTATTGATCGAGCAGGCTCGACGCCACCTGAGGCGAGACGTTCTGCGCGCTCTCGCCCGACTGCCCCTTGAGGTAGAGCTCGAAGTCGGCGAACTGGACGGGCTGGCCGCCGACGAGGGCGATGACCGATGCGCGCGCGGCGGCCCGAGGACCCCGGCGGGCGCAGCCCGTGTCCGTGAAGAGAGCCGCGGTCACCACCAGGACGGCGAGTGCGCGTGTCGTTCGCCGAGCCTCGTTCACGAAACGCCCGCCAGCTGGAACGGAACTTCGGCGCCCAGCGCCACGAGAGCGCCGGGACGGGCGAGATCGGCCAGATAGCGGGCCGCGCGCTCGCACACCTCGGCGCTCGCGGCCGAGACGCCGGCGAACACATTCGGGGCCCGGAACGCGTCGGGGCCCGAGGCCGCGAGCGTGCCTGCACGGAGCGCCACCAGGACGCGGTCGGGATCGAGGCGATGGTCTTTCTCCAGGGTCGCGGCCAGCTCGTCTCCGCGCCGCTGGAGCGCCTTGACGCCGAGCGCACGCGCGACGAGGCGCAGGCGGGCGAGATCGAGCAGGCGCTCGAATTCGGGGGGCGGCGTGCCGTAGCGGTCGGCCGCGTCGTCCGCCTCGTTGCGGAGCGATTCGAGATCCGTCGCCGCGGCGATGCGCTTGTAGAGCGCCATGCGAAGGCTCTCCTCCGAGATCCACGTGGCGGGGAGCGCGAGCGGCAGCCCGAGCTGCAGCGTCACCTCGGCCGTCTGCGGCAGCGGTTCGCCTTTGCTCTCGGCCATCGCCTCCTCGAGCAGCTTCACGTACGTCTCGAAGCCGACCGATTCGATGTGTCCCGACTGCTCGCCGCCGAGGAGGTTTCCCGCGCCCCGGATCTCGAGATCCTTGGCCGCGATGCGGAAGCCCGCGCCGAGGTCGGAGAATTCCTGGATGGCGCGCAGACGGCGGCGCGCGTCGTCCGAGAGCGGGGCGCCGGGCGGGATGAGGAGCCAGCACGACGCGGGCTTGTCGCTGCGTCCCACGCGGCCGCGCAGCTGGTAGAGCTGCGACAGGCCGTAGAGGTCCGCGCGGTCGATGAGCATCGTGTTGGCCGTGGGGATGTCGAGGCCGTTCTCGACGATCGTCGTGGCGAGCAGCAGATCGGCGGCCCGTGTCGTGAACGCCTTCATGGCCTTCTCGAGCTCCCCTTCCGACATCTGCCCGTGCGCCACCACGACGCGCACCTCCGGCACCAGCTCGTGCAGCTTCTCGCGCCAGAAGCCGAGCGACTCGATGCGGTTGTGGACGAAGTAGATCTGCCCGCCGCGCTCCATCTCGGCGCAGATGGCCTCCTTGATGACCGTGTCGTCCTGTCCGACGACGTGCGTGGCGATCGCGAGCCGGTTCTTCGGCGGGGTCTCGATCACCGAGAGGTCGCGGATGCCCGCGAGCGAAAGGTGCAGCGAGCGCGGGATCGGGGTGGCCGACATGGCCAGCACGTCCACCGACGCGCGCCACTCCTTGATGCGCTCCTTCTGCGCCACGCCGAAACGCTGCTCCTCGTCGACCACGAGGAGGCCGAGATCCTTGAATTTCACGTCCTTGCTCAGCATGCGGTGCGTGCCGATGACGACGTCGAGCGTCCCTTCCTCCAGCCGCCGCAGCAGACCCTTGCGCGCGTCGCTCGCCCCGAAGCGCGAGAGGAGATCGATCGTGACGGGGAACGCCGCGAAGCGTCGCTTCAGCGTGCGGAAGTGCTGGTCCGCGAGGATGGTCGTGGGCGCCAGAAGCGCGGCCTGCTTGCCGTCGAGCACGCACTTGAAGAGCGCGCGCATGGCGACTTCGGTCTTGCCGTAGCCGACGTCGCCGCAGAGCAGGCGGTCCATCGGCTTGTCCGATTCCATGTCGCGCTTCACATCCTTGATGGCCGCGGCCTGATCGGGCGTCTCGGTGAACTCGAAGGCGTCCTCGAACTCTTTCTGCCACGGCGAATCCTTCGAGAAGGAATGTCCCGGGGCGGCAGCCCGGCGGGCGTAAAGCTTCAGCAGCTGATCAGCGATGTCCTTGACGGCCTTCTTGACGGAGGCCTTGCGCTTGGCCCAGCCGAGGCCGCCGAGGCGGTCGAGAACCGGGACGACGCCCTCGGCCGCGCCGGCGTATTTCTGGATCAGGTCGAGCCGCTCGACGGGGACGAGGAGCTTGGCGTCCCCGGCATAGCGAAGGTCGACCATCTCGCGAATGAGCCCGCCATCGTCGATGCGCGCGAGGCCCTGGAAGATGCCGAGCCCGTAGTCGCGGTGGACGACGGTGTCGCCGGGGGCGAGATCGCGCAGGTCCGAGAGGAAAGCCTCCGAGGCCGACTTGCGGCGCGGCGCCGAGACGCGCGGCTCGCCGAAGACGTCGGTGGCCGTGATGAGCAGGAAGTGCGCCGCGCGGAAGAGGAAGCCCGAGGCGGGCCCGCCGTCCACGAGGCGGCAGCTCCCCGGCGCCAGCGGAGCCACGACGTCGCCCGTGCTTCCGGCGTGGTCGATCTCGTATTCAGCCAGCAGCCGCTCGAGGTGCTCGCGCTCTCCGCGCCCGGAAGCCGTGAGGACCACGGAGAGGCCGTCGCGCCGCGCACGCTCGATCTCCTTCGGAGCCTCCGGAAGCCGCTCCTCGTAGGAGGCGATCGACTCCGCACCGATGGCGATCCGCTCGCCCGACGGAACGGCAGGAGACAGCGACACGAGGGTGCGCGAAAGGAGGGTTTCCGCAAGCGCGTCCGGATTTCCGGCCAGACGGATCGGATCAGGCACCACGCGGCCCGAGCGGCGGGCCTTCTCGTAGTCGAGGCGCAGGAGGTCGGCCGCGCGCAGAAGCTCTTCCGCCACGGCATCGAGGTCGTCCACGGCCAGCACGAAATTCGCCGCGTGGTCGAGCACGTTCTGCGGCGTGCGGTTCTCGTGCAGGAGCGGAAGCAGCTCCTCGAGCCCGTCGTTCTTGCGCGCCAGCGTGAGGTCCCGCGGCACGGGCGGGTCGTCGTCCTCGGTCCGGCAATCCTGCAGCACGGTGCGCGCGGCCTCGCGCGTCTTCTGGGTGTCGGGCGTGGCCGTCATCGGCGGCAGCAGCACGCGCTCGAGAGTGCCGGTGGAGCGCTGCGTGTCGGGATCGAAACTGCGGATCGACTCGATGGCGTTGAGGTCGAACTCGAGGCGAACCGGCTCGGGACGATTGGGCGGAAAGACGTCGAGGAGCCCGCCGCGCACCGCCACGTCGCCGCATTCGGTGACGAGATCGACGCGCGAGTACCCCTCCTCGAGCAGCGCGTTCACGATGCGCGCGGGGGCACGGTCGTCTCCCACGGCGAGGCTCAGCGACCGCGTGCGGAAGTCCGCGGGTGACGGAAGAATGCGCAGCAGCGAGCGCGCGGGAACGAGGAGGAGGTCGATGCCCCCTTCGGCCAGGCGGGCCAGCGAGCCGAACTCCTCGCGGCGAACCTTCAGCGATGGGGCGATGCCCTGGTAAGGGGTGAGCGCGGGCGCCGGGAAGAGCGCGACGCGCTCGTCGCCCAGCACCGAGCCGGCATCCCGCGCCAGGGCGAGAGCGTCGCGCTCGTGCGCGAAAACGACCACCCACTTGAGGCCGAGCGGGCGCCCCACCGCCTCGAGCAGGTAGGGGTGAATCCCTGGGGGGGCGCCGACCAGAGACACCCCTCCCGTGGACGTCCCGAGCACTCCCGCCTCGATCCGTTCGATGAGACGCGCCACCGCAGGCGCGGCGGCAATCGTCGCGAGTACAGGGTCCGCCCGCCGCGTCACGGGCTGATTATGACGAAAGCCGCCCGGGCCGTCGCAGCGCGCTTTTCGGGGAAAGGTGTCCCGGGAACTTCCGGGGCGCGGGGGCGATCGAAGGGAGCGTGGAGTTCCAGGCAAGGGTTCCGTCGGAACGGAACCGGTTCGTTCGGCAAGAGGCCCCGCGGCGCATGCGGTCGGAGGTGCGCCGCATCTGGAAGCTTTATGCCGCGCTCTTCTCCCTGGTCCTGGCTTTTCTGGTCTGGAGCTTCCTCGTCGAGCCGAACCGGCTCGTGGTGCACCGCGTGACCGTGCCTCTCATCGCGCGCCAGAGCGGTGGGCCGCTCACTCCGCTGATGCCTTTGACCGTGGCCGTGCTCGGCGATCTCCACGTCGGCTCGCCTTTCATCGATCGCGCCAAGCTCCGGACGATCGTCGACACGACCAACGCGCTCGCTCCCGACCTCGTCGTGCTCCTCGGCGACTTCGTGATCCAGGACGTGCTCCTCGGAAAATTCGTCCCTCCGGAGGTCGCTGCCGAGGAGCTTGCCCGCCTTCGCGCGCCGCGCGGCGTCTTCGCGATCCTGGGAAACCACGACTGGTGGCTGGATGGCCCCCGCATCCGCACGGCCCTCGTGAGCGCGCACATCACGGTCCTGGAGAACGAATCCGCGCCAATCCAGCCGCACACCTGGGTGGCCGGGGTCGCCGATCTCTGGACGAGGAAGCCGGACCTCGAGGCCACGCTGAGAGCCATTCCAGACGGGGACGCGATCCTCCTCCTCACGCACAGCCCCGACCTGTTTCCCGACGTGCCGAGCCGGGTCGCGCTCACCTTGGCGGCTCACACGCACGGCGGGCAGGTGGCCCTGCCGTTCCTGGGACGGCTGATCGTGCCGTCGCGCTACGGCCAGCGCTTCGCGGCCGGGCTCATCGAGGAACGCGGACGGAAGATGTTCGTGACCTCGGGGATCGGCACCAGCATCCTGCCGATCCGGTTCCGCGTTCCGCCCGAGATCGCGCTCCTGACGCTCACGTTCCGCTGAATACGGGCCTGACCTTGTGGGGAGATCGTCTCCCCGAGATACTTCAGAACCCGACGCGCAGCGTGGCCAGGAACTCGTCGGGGTGAATCACGCGCGCCTTGCTCGTGACGTCGTGGCGCGAGTACTCGGCGGTGAAGTCGATTCCGCGCACGATGCCGAGCCGGAACCCGAAGTCGTATTTCGTCCAGTCCCATCCGATCGACGGCGCGAAGTAGCCGGCCGGCGCGAACTCGACGTCGAACTGCGAGACGCGCACCGTGGGCTGGATCCAGTTCAGGACCGATGTGTCGCCGGAAGCGAACACGCCGTTGAGCGGGATGCGGAACGCGGCCTCCGCCTCGAACCCCTTGCGCACGAAGCCCGCGATGTCTTCGTGGATGAACTGCCCGAAGAGCTGCAGCCCCCCGAATCGGGCCTCCAGGTTCACGCCGATCGTGGTCTTGTCGGTGCCGTCCAGCGGGAGCGAGACGCCGCCGAAACCGCGCAGCAGATCCAGCTCGCTGGTCGGCCTCTCCGCCAGGGTGCGCTGGAAATACCAGCCCAGAACGTCGACGCCGTTCTTCTTCGCTTCGCCGAAATTGAACCGGAAACCGAGCCCGCCGCCGTACTGGAACTGGCCGCGGGTGTTGAAGTCATCGGCCCGCGCCTCGTAGAGGATCGGGAAGCCCGAGGTGATCGCAGCGTTCGTGGTGCGGTCGAGGGCGCCGTTGTTTCCCGAGAGCGCGTTCGGGTCGCGCAGGAACAGCGGGTTCCCGTTCGAGACGGCGCCGCGCCAGTACACGTTGCGTCCGAGGGTTCCCCCGAGCTCGACGCCCACCTCCTCCAGCCGCGCCACCGCGGTGCCCCACAGCCCGTAGCTCTCCAGCTTCCTCAGGACCTGCTTGTGAAAGCGCGGCGCCTTGCCCGCCTGGATGTAGAGCGTGGTGCCTGGAATCGGCGTGAGCGATTCGAACTTGCGGCCGAAGCGGAGCCAGGCCTCGCGCACGCTCACGGTCACGCCCGCGCTCGTGGGATTGCGCGTGTAGAGATCGATGAAGTGAACGACCACGCGGCCCGAGATATCGGGGGTGAAATCCCCCTCGCCCACGATCGCCACGTTCGAGATCTCGAACGAGCTGTGCGGCGAGACGACCGTCTCGTTGAACGGCTGGGCCGGCGCGGCCGGCGTGAAGGTGAGTGTCTCGTCGCGCGAGCTGCGCCCGTTCACCCTGAACTCGCCCTTCAGGCGGAACTTGCCGGCCGTGCTGACGAGCCCCGACTCCGAGACGACCGAGCCGACGTCCTGGGCAAGCGCCCCGGAAGCCAGCAGGAGCGACGCGAACGCCGCCCCGCCGAGGGAGAAGGTCCGGACGAGCTTTCTCCGGGGCACGAGGGCGTCCTGCATGGCGTCGCTCCTTTTCGGAAGATCCGAAGTGTAACGCCGCCGTGCCCGCAGGTTCAGGGGAGCTCGATGAGCGTGCTGCCGCCTTCCCGCACCGAGAACGGCTTCGAGTCGCCACCGGTGAGCGCGAGGATGTAGCTGCCGGCCGCGAAGTTCTCGAGCCGCCGCACCGGGCTCGCCAGCGCGACCTGCCCATCGGCTGCGAAGAGCGAGTACGCGTACGAAACGCCCGATGCGGTCAGGAACCGCGCCTGCGTGCCGGTGCCCCCGGCGAGCGTCTTGGGCCCGGAACGGATCTCCACGTTTCCCCCCGCGGTCAGCGTGACCGGGACCGTCTGCGAGGGCACAGAGACGCCGTCGATCGTCACCGGCGCGTAGCCCGAGGCGTCTGCCATCACCGTGTAGCGCCCCGGCTTCAACGATGGGATGTCGCCGCGCCCCTGGCTGTCGAGCACGATGCTGCCGGTAAAAACGGCGCTCTTCTGCGCGTCCAGCACGCGCACGAGAAGGCCCCTCAGCGGGATGTTGTAGATGCCGTCGCGTGCCTGGACCCCGATCCCCTCGCCGCGCGTGAGCTCGATCGTGAGCTGGTCGGTGCCGTTCTCCGCGGCGACGACCTCGCGCTTCTCGAACAGGTAGTCGTTCTTGCGCACGTTGAGCGTGTAGCTCTTGTTCTCGAGATCCTCGACGGAGAAGTGCCCGTTGCTGTCGGTCGTGAAGGCGCGCATGAAGGGGCCGGCGCTACTGCCTGCGGCGGACGAGAATTCGACGGTGGCATCCGCGAGAGGCTGCCGCGAGCCGCTCTCCACCACGTTCCCGGCGAGCCGGGCCGACGGGAAGTTCAGGTCGAGCGTCTGATCGGACGCGAGGGTCACGCTCTCGTTCCGGGCCGAGCGCCCGAACGCGCCCGACATCGCGGTCACGTTGTAGGTGCCGGGTGCCAGGCCCTCGAGGCGATAGGAACCGCCCTCGTCGGTGCGCGCCGAGGCGCTGCGCCCGCTCCCCTGCTGGCCGGCGAAGACGGTCCCGTCCGCGACGGGGCTGCCCGCCTTGCTCACGCGTCCCGAGAGGACGAACCCGGGCTCGAACACGATCTCGGTCTCGACGACCGATGCGCCCTCCGCGGTCGTGACCTGCCTGGTGGCCGTGCGTGTTGCGCCCAGCATGTCTCCCGCCTGCGCGCGCAGCTGGATGGAGCCGGCAGGAACGCCGGTCAGCTCGAAGCGGCCGTCGGCTCCCGTGCGCGAGCTGCCGAAGTAGCTCTCCGGTCCGGTTGCCGAAACGTTCACACCGGATCGCTGCTCGTCGGGAAGACCCGACACCGTGCCGCGGATGGTGGCTCCGGCCGCCAGCGTGAGCGCCACGTCTTCCTTGGAGTCTCCCTCTTGAACCACCACGTCGGCAGGTGCGCTCGTGGCGCTGCGCAGCGACGCAGTGACGGAATAGCGCCCCGCGTTGAGATGCTCGAAGTGAAAGCGCCCCGTCGCGTCGGTCTGCGTGGCCTGCGCACCCGCTCCGAACCCCATGCGGCCGAAGCCGCTCTCGCCCGCGGGGGCGAGATTCACGTCCACGCCGGCCACACCCTGCCGGCCATCGGAGAAGACGGTGCCGCCGATGGTGCTCCCCTTGGAGAGATGGAGATCCACGTTCGCCCCTCCCTCGCGCAGCTCCACGCTCTCGGTCGTCTCGGAATAGTCGGCATGACGCGCGGTCACGCGCAGCTTCCCGACCGCGAGCCCCTCGATCTCGAAACGGCCGTCGGCATCCGTCGTGACCTCGGACTCCCCGCCGCCGATCCTCATCAGGCCGCCCAGGCCGCCCCCCTCACCGGTCTCGGAGGTGATCGCGGCCTCGGGCACGGCGCGCCCGGAGCGGCCATCGCTCACGCGCCCCTTGAGCGTGCCCCCGGCCGTCGCCTTGATCTCGACGTTCTCTTTCGTCACGCCCTCTGCCACCACGATGCTACCCACGCGCGCCGTCTGGTAGCCCTTCGACTCGACGATGACGGTCCACGTGCCGGCGGGAACGTTCGGCAGGAGAAATTTACCGTCCTCCTGATGCACGGTTTCCCGCTCGCCGATGCCGCTCATCCGCCGGCCCGCGCCGCGGTTCACCATGCGCACCATCATCCCCATGCCGCCGCCGCGATCGGGCTCGTAGGACACGTTGTAATCGGTGATGGGGCGTCCGGTGCGCGCGTCCAGCGCCACACCCGAAATTTGTCCGGTGCCGTTCACGAGGATCTCGACGTTGTCCGCCGGCGCCAGCACGCCGCGCTTTTGAGGCCCGGGCCCTCCGCCGCCGAAGAGCTGAAGGTCGTAGGCCTGGCCGGCCTTGAGACCCTCGATGAGGAAGGCGCCGTCCTGCCCGGTGGGCTCCTGGTCCCCTGCGCCCATCATCCTCATGGCGCCACCCGCGCCGCGGCCGGGCGGGGACGGGGAGACGAGGTAGCCCTCCACGCCGATCCCGCTCTTGGCCTTCACGAAACCGCTGATGGACGCGCCGGGTGAGAGCGTGACCACGATCGGCGCGGGCGCCTCTTCACCGACTTTCACGTCCACGCGCTCCGTCCCGAAGCCCGCCTTCTTCACGTTCAGGAAGTAGTCGCCCAAGGAGACTCCCCGCACCAGGAAGCGGCCGTCGGGACCGCTCGTCTCGTGCGGACGCTCGGCGGAACCACGGCCGCCGAGGTTCACCGCCGCACGCATCCCTCCGCGCCCTCCGCGGAAGGTGGGCATGCCGCCGCCGAGCTCGACGTCGGCGCCCGCGAGAGGATTTCCGTCGCCGTCGCGCACGTGCCCGGTGAGCACGAGTCCGCGCCGCAGCAGCACGCCGACGTTCGCCTTCACGCCTCCCGCAGGCAGGGCCAGCCCCGCGAGCGTGGCGCTCTCGAATTCCGGATGCCCCACGGTGAGCCGCTGGTTGTCGCCCGGCGCGAGCCGCGCCGCGCGAAAGGTTCCGTCCGGACCGGTCCGGAACGCGACCGGATCGCCCGAGCGCATCTGGCGCATCATCGCGGCCATCCCGGTCTCGCCACCGCGCGCCAGGCGCCCCTTCGCGCCGGCGACCGGGGCTCCGTTCTCATCGGTCACGCGCCCTGCGATGGTGCTGCCGAGCGTGAGCGCGATGTCGAGCTTCCTGGTCTCGCCCGGCGTGAGCGCGAGCTCGGGCTTCTCATACGGCACGTAACGCGCGTCATCGACCCGCAGCGCATAGCGCCCCGCGGCGAGCGGACGCAGGCGATAGCGGCCGTCGGCTTCCGAGCGGATGAAGAGGAGCGACGTTCCGGCCCGCAGCCGAACCTTCGTCCTCGGCAGCGCGCGCCCGGTCTTCGCATCCACGATGCGGCCCTCGATCGAGGCGGGACCCGTGAGCACGAGATTCAGCTTGCGCTCAAGAGCGAGCGGAAGCGTGAGCCCGCCGAGCTCCGTCGCCCCGGCCTCGCTCTCGGCCACGACGCGGCCGCGCGTCCCCTCCGGAACTTCCCGGAGGGAGAACGCGCCGTCTTCACCCACCTCGACCCAGCGCGTGTCGGTGAGGCTCTCGAAGCGGACGAGCGTGCCCTTGCCCGGCGTCTTGCGGTCGCTCTCGCGAACGGTTCCGGAGATCGTGGACCCCTTGCGCAGCACGAACGGGTGTGAGACGCCGCCGGCACGCAGACCGGTCTGCCGCATCGGAGCGAAACCCTCCTTGAAGACGCCCACGGCGTTGCCCGTGGTCGTCGCTCCCTCGATCCGAAACGACCCATCGGCGCCGGTGGTCGCGAGCACCGCGGCCCGCGACACTCCGGCATCCTCGAGCCGGTCCCGGCCCGCCAGGAGCGTGACCTCGGCATCGGGCACCGGCGCGCCAGCGGCGTCCACCACGCGACCCGCCAGCTTCTCGCCGCGCGCGATCGTCTGATCGCCCAGCTCCTCCGTCTCGCCGCTGCCGTAGATTCCGTCGAGCACGGTGGCGGCGACGCCCACCCCTTCGAACCGCACACGGAAGTCCGTCTCGGCCTTCGCCCGGTCGTGTGGCACGACCAGAGTGAAAGAGCCGTTCGCCGCGGTGGTGGCCGATGCGAGCGGCGCAGGAGCGGCGGTCTTTCGTGCCTGGCGCCGCGCGAGGGCAAGCGGCGTCTCGTACGGCACTGCCGTGACGATGACGCCAGCAGTCGGCTTCTCGCCCGCGAGAACCCGGCCTCTCAGCTCTCCGGCGTGGAGAGGATGCGCGAGGGCGAGCAGCGTGAGCGCGAGAAACGGTTTCGCGGCGGATGAAAGCATCAGGAGACCTCCGAAGTCGATTCGTCGTGCACGATGCGGACGAGGCGAACGGTGCGGAACAGCAACTTGCACGCCACGCTCTCGATCGCGCGCGTTTTCGAATTCCAGTGAGACGCAGGCGCGCCGTGGCGCGTTTACTTGGGACGCAGCAGGATCAGAGCGTACCGCGCTTCCTCGTCCACGAAGCGGCGCTCCAGGCGAAACCCTTGGCTCTCGGCTTGGCCGGCGAGGCGACCCAGCTCGAACTTGTACGAGCTCTCCGTGAAGATCGATTCCCCTTCCTCGAATGAGGGAGAGATTCCCGATTCCGGGATGTCGACCCTCAGCGCTCGTGTCGCGACGAGATGCATCTCGACGCGGCATTCGGCGGCGTTCCAGCGCGCGCGATGCGTGAAGGCTTCCAGCGGAAACGCGGAGCCCAGCTCGCGATTGATCCGCACGAGCAGGTTCTTGTTGAACGCCGCCGTGACTCCGAGCGGATCGTCATACGCGAGCAGGAGCCGGCCTTCTTCCTTCACCAGATCCACGCCGAGAAGGAACCCGTCGCCTGGACGCAGCGATCGGCGGACACGGCCCAGAAACGCGGCGTCGGTGGGAGGCTCGAAGTTCCCCAGATTGGAGCCGAGGAAAAGGACGAGCCGCGGGTCGGCGCCCGTTCGTGCCGCGGCGATCGAATCGAGCCCCTGCTCGAAGGTGGCGCAGCGCGCGGTTGACGTCACGCCCGAGAGGCTCGACAAGCGGTGGGACGCGAGGTCGAGCGCCGAGGCGGAGATGTCCACGAGGTCGACCATCAGAGTCCGCTCGTCACCACGCCCCGCTTCGATGAAGAGCGCGAGCTTCTCGCCGTTTCCCGGCCCGAGCTCGACGATGCCGAGCGGATCGGGAAAGGCGGAGAGAACCTCGGCCGCATGAAGCGCGATGAGCGCCGATTCCGCGCGCGTGATCGGGTACCAGGGCAGCCGGCAGATCGCATCGAACAGCAGCGAGCCGAGCTCGTCGTAAAAATATCTGGGCGACAGGCTCTTCGGCGTGCTCGAGAGCCCCGTCCTCACATCTTCCCTGAATTCCCCTCGAGTTCCCGACGCCACCTCGACGGCCGGGCTGGCGCTCACGTCGTCGCCTCGGGGCTGACGGTGGCGCTCACGTCGTCGCCGCCGTTCGGAACGAGGCGTAGAGGTACGGGTAGTTCGGCCGAAACCAGTTGCGGAAGCCGGGACGGACGAGATCGACAGGTGTCGCGGGGGAGGCGCCTTTGAGGACGAAGTGCGAGCCGTCAAAAAAATCGGTCGAGTAGAGAGGGTAGGAGGCCATCGGCGTGAACCCGGGGAACGGTGCGAAGACCGAGGCCGTCCATTCCCAGCCGTTGCCGACGAGGTCGTCCACTCCCCACGCGCTGCGTCCCCGGGGTCGCGCGCCCACCGGCACGGGCTCGTAGCGTGCGGCCCCGAAGTTGCCCCGCGAAGGCTCCGCCGGCGCGTCTCCCCAGGGAGCGCTCCTCTCGGGCCCTCCGTCGGGCGTGCCATAAGCCGCGCGATGGAACTCCGCCTCGGTCGGGAGGCGGCGTCCCTTCCAGCGCGCGAAGGCGGCGGCCTCGGCCCCGCTCACCCACACGGGCCACGCGGGCGGAAGCGGAATCGCGTCGTACATGCCGCGCCACATGAAGACGGGCGCGCCGTTGCCAGAGGACGTACGCTCCCAGAGGAGCGGGTGCGTGATCCCCTCGTCGTGAATGAAATCCCAGTCCTGGGCGGTGAAGAGCGAGGCGTCCTGATAGCCCCCAGCCTCCACGAAGGCCAGGTAGTCGCGATTGGTCACGTCGAAGCGGTCGATGCGGAACGCAGGCACGAAGACCCGGTTCTCGGGGAACTCGTTGTCCCAGCCGAAACTCACCCGCTCGCGGTTCGCCCCCAACGTCGCCGTGCCCGCGGGAATCGCGATCTCCTCGGGTACCGGCGGCTCGCCTCCCACCTCGAGCGGATAGGTGGTCGGGCGCTGTTTGCGCGCGAGCGAAAGTCGATGAGCGACGTAGGAGAGCGTCTCCTGGTGCATCAGCTCGTGCTCCAGGATCGTCTCCAGGGCCTCGCCCCCGCGCATCGCCGGGCGCTCGCTTCCCTCGAAATCCTCACGGACCGTCCGCTCGATGGCGAGGCTCACTGCGGCGTCGGCGGCCTCCACGTAAGCGAGGATCGAGCTGCGCCGCGGCCAGCCCGAGTTCTCGAATTCCTGGGCTGCTTTGCGGTCCGACGGATCGATCCCGCGCTCGAACAGCTTCTCCATCCCCGCGTCGACTCCGGGCTGCCCGAGACCCAGCTTCAGCAAGGTGTTCACGTTGAACGCCGCGAGATGCCCTTCGTAGAAGCAGAACGGATGGCGCAGCGGGATGGGTCGCTCCTCGTAGCTGCCCGCGGGAAGGGCATCGAAGAACCGGCGGGATTCCATTCGCCCGCTCCGGAAACGGTGGAGCAGAGCAACCCGGTCGGTGGAGGTCGCGACCGCGCCCATCGATCGGAGGTTAACGCGCACCCGATCGACCTCCAAGTGGGTCATGACCTGCTTTCCAAAAATCTTTTCTAGAGATCGAGGCCCAGGGCCAGCGCGTGAAACGTCAGGCCCGGGTTGATGTCGCCGAGCAGGCTGAGATTCGAGATGTGCACGTAGCGATAGCCCGCGCGCACCCGTCGACCCGACGCCAGGCGATGCAGCAGCCAGAGCCCCCCCTGGTCGAAGAAATTCGCCCTCGAGCCCTGGGCCGGCACGCGATGGGTCGCATAGAAGAGCCCGGATCCCGCGTCCATCCGCACGTTCCACGCTCCGGCCGGAGGGCCGATGGTGAACGTGACGAGCAGCGCCGCGGCGACGGCGGGAACGGTTTCTCGGGACAGGTGATCCTCCCGCGTTTGATGGATCGCCAGCAGGGGATACAGCTCGACGGCACCCCCCAGATGCGAGACGAGCCGAAAGTCGCGCGCGAGGCCGGCCCCGGCGAACTCCGCGAAACGCTGTGACGCGGGGGCGAACGCCTGTCCCCCTTCCCCCTGGACGCGCCACCCCCTCGCAGAGGGGGTCTGATCCTGTGCCAGCAGCGGCGCGTCGAACGCGAGCGTAGCTCCCACCAGAGCCCCCAGAAGAATCGCGCTCCCTCGTGTCATCGCGGCGCGAGCGTAACCCGACATGGCATCCTGCGCCGATGCCCGCCGCATCGTTCCGGCTTCCAGGAGCCAGCCTCTTCGTCGAGACGAACGAGGAACGGCTGCTCGTGCTGGCCCGGCGCCTCTGGGAGGAAACGGCGCCCGCCCCGCGCCGTGACGCCGAGCTCCACGCCGCGTGGACCGCCACGTCGGGGCCAAGACCCGAGCTCCTGCCCGAGCGGCGTCTGACGTGGACGCTCCTCCCCGAGGTTTACAGCGCCGAGATTCCGGGGCACCTGGCGGCGCGCATCACCTTCGAGCCCCCGAGCGTGGTCGGGGCCGTCTCGCTGTCCCTGCTCGAGGCATTTCCCTCGACCGTGGCGCGGTACCTCCTCGAAGCTCCGCTCGCGGCGCTGCTCGGCGCGCGCCGGCATCAGCCGCTGCACGCGGGAGCCGTGATCGGCCCACGCGGCGCCGTGGTCATCCGCGGCGGCTCGGGCGCGGGAAAATCGACGCTGGTGGCCGCGGCGTGGCAGGCGGGGCTGGGCGTGCTGGGAGACGAGAGCCTCCTCGTTTCGCGGGAAGATCCCGACGACCTCTCGTCCACCGTGCGGGATCTGACGCTGCTTCCCCACGCTGCGCGCCTGCTGGGCCTCGAGACGCTCTGCGAGCTCGCTTTCTCCGGAGGGGAAGAGAAGCGCCGCATCGATCTGTTTCCCGGAGCAACGCCCTCGGATCGCATCGCCCGGCGACGCGCGACGGTGCTTCTGGGGCCGCGCACACCGGGTCCGGCGCGCCTCGTGCCCTTGACGCCGGAAGAGTTCGTCACGGAGTTCCGGCACGGTGAGATCCCGCAGGAGCGGGCGACCGGGAATCCGGATTTCGTCGCGCGCGCCTGGAGCGCCGCTCGCGCCTTTCGCCTGGAGGGTGCCCTGGACCTGCCTGGCGCCGTCAGTCTGATCGCCTCTCTCTGAAGCCGCGAAGCACTGAAATATACTCGTCCCGGCGATGAGCGGCACCCCGAACGCGGTTCCGAGGGTCTTGGTGGCCCATTCGTACTATCTGAAGTACGACGCGAAGCAGACGCGGAAGATGAAGCCCTATCCGCCGCTCGCGACGCTCATCACCGCGGCGATCCTGAAGAAGGCGGGCTACGAGGTGATCCTCTTCGACGCGATGCTCTCCGAAGGGGAAGAGGAATTCGAGCGCTTGCTCGAAGAGACCGCGCCCACGATCGTCGGGCTCCTCGAGGACAACTTCAATTTCCTCACGAAGATGTGTACCACGCAGATGCGCGCGGCCGGCGCCCGGATGATCGCCGCGGCCCACGCGCACGGCTGCCGTGTGGCCGTGAACGGCTCGGACGCCACCGACCAGCCGGAGCTCTACCTCGCCGCCGGGGCGGACGCCGTGATCGCGGGCGAGACGGAACGGACCTTTCCGGAGCTGATCGCCGCGTGGACGAGCCATCCCGCGGGCGCGGACGATTCCCTCCTGAGGGCCCGGCTCCACGAGATCCGCGGCCTCATCCTCCCGCCCCCCGGCGGAGACGACACTTTCCCCCCCACACACACGCCGCCGCGCGCGTTCGTGGAGGATCTCGACGCGCTGCCGCTCCCCGCGTGGGAGCTGGTGGACGTGGAGCGCTACCGCCGCGCCTGGACGTCCGCGCACGGACGCCTCTCGTGGAACATGGTGACGACGCGCGGCTGCCCGTACCACTGCAACTGGTGCGCGAAGCCTCTTTACGGCGTTCGCTATGCGCAGCGGGCGCCCGCCAGCGTCGCCGAGGAGCTGAGGCTCTTGAAGGAAAGCGTCGCCCCCGAGCACATCTGGTTCGCCGACGACATCTTCGGTCTCACGCCGCGCTGGATCGAGTCGTACGGCGAGGAGGTCGTGAAGCGCGGCGCGATGATCCCCTTCACGATGCAGTCGCGCGCCGACCTCATGAAACCCTCGGCCGTTGCCGCGCTGGCGGCTGCAGGGGCCGAAGAGGTCTGGATGGGGGTCGAATCGGGCTCCCAGCAGATTCTCGACGCCATGGAGAAGGGAATCCGCATCGAGCAGGTGAGGGAAGCCACGCGGCTGCTGCGCGAACACGGCATCCGCGCCTCCTGGTTCATCCAGCTCGGCTATCCAGGCGAGGAGTTCGGGGAGATCCTGGAGACGCGAGACCTCATCCGCGCCGAGCGCCCGGACGATATCGGCGTCTCCGTGTCCTATCCGCTTCCCGGCACGAAGTTCTACGAGCGCGTGAAGGAGCAGCTCGGCGCGCAGACGAACTGGAGCGATAGCGACGACCTCGCGATGATGTTCGAGGGAACGTACTCGGGACCTTTTTACCGCAAGGTTCGCGACCTGCTTCACGAGGAGGCCGCGCCGCATCCGGAGAGCGGGCGCGCCGGACGGTTGCAGGCGCTGGACACAGCCTGGCAGGAGCTCGCGGCGCACCAGGAGGAATACCGCTCGGCGCGTCCCACACCCGTCGCCGTTCTCTCGGACTCTGGCGCCCATCCCCTCGTCGCCGGCTGACTCCCGGGCAGGCACGCCGTTTCGCACACCCTTCCTCCCGCGGTCCAGGCGTTCGGAAAGCTCGCGTCGCGTTTCGACGAGACCTTCTCACCCTGGCTCAGTGTCGCCGCGCAGCGCCGGGCCGTGCGTCGATCGCTGCTGCGCGCGTTTCCCGAGGGAGCGCGGCTCCTGGAGCTGGGGGGCGGAACGGGCGAGGACGCTCTGGCGCTGGCCAGGCAGGGGCGAAGGGTTCACCTCACGGACGGCTCTCCCGAGATGGTCGCGCATGCCGAGCAGAAGGTGCGAACGGCGGAGCTGACGGGCTTCGTGGCGTGCGAACGACTCAGCCTCGAGGAGCTCGAAGCGTTTGCGGCTGCGAGGCAGACGGCGCATCAGCCGCTCTTCGACGGCTGCTTCTCGAACTTCGCGTCGCTCAACTGCGTCGAGGATCTCGGCGGGGTCGCGCGCGGTCTCTCGGCGCTCCTTCACGAAACTGCGCGCGCGCAGCTCGTGGTGTTCGGCCCCTGCTCTCCGGGCGAGGTCGCCACCTTGCTCCTGAAGGGGCGCTTCCGGAGCGCCTTCCGGCGGTTCTCGCGCCGTCCCGCCGCCGCGCGCGTGGCCGGGCACACGTTCACCGTGAGCTATCCCGCGCCCGCGGCCTACGCGCGAAGCTTCGCCCCCTGGTTCCGGCTCGAGCACATCCGCGGCATCGGTGTGCTCGTGCCCCCCAGCTCCGCCGAACCCTTCATCTCCCGCCTTCCCGGGCTCCTCGCCCTGCTCGAAGCGGGCGACCGCGTCCTCTCCGCGCCGCTGGCGCTGCTGGGCGATCACGTGCTCCTGGATTTCGTGCGGACGGACGCGCCGGCCGCCGCGGGGCGTTCGTGAGCGCCTCGCCGCGCGAGCGTTATCTCGCTGCGTACGCGCAGCTGCGCGCGGGCGAGGGGCGCGGGGCCGGAGGCGAGGCCGAGCTGCTGGCGCTCCCCTATCTCACGACCGGTCCGCTGGCGCGACAGTGGGAAGTGCGCGCACGCACGTACGACCGCTTCGTCACGCGCGTGCTCTCTCCGCTCACGGCAAATCGCGGCCGTCCGCTCCGACTCGTCGATCTGGGGGCCGGGAACGGCTGGCTCTGCTACCGCGCGCGGCTGCTGGGCCATCGGGCGGTCGCATGCGATGTGCGCTGCGACACGGTGGACGGACTCGGGGCGGCGCGCCCTTACGCGCGCCACCTCCCGCGCCCTCTCGACGCGGTGGCCGCCACCTTCGAGGCGCTCCCGTTTCCCGCCCGCACCTTCGACGTCGCGCTCTTCAACGCGTCGCTGCATCACGCCGAAGATCTCGGCCGGGTGCTGCACGAGGCCGCCCGGGTCGTCGCCTCGGGAGGTCGCGTGGCGATCCTGGACAGCCCCTTCTATCGTCGCGCCGAAACGGGCGAGGCCATGGTGGAAGAGAAGAAGCGAAACACGGTTCAGAGGTATGCCGCGCTGGCCGACGACCTCCTGGCCCTTCCGTCCATCGAGTACCTCACCGCGCGCAGCTTGAAAGAGGCCGCGGGAAGCGCTCTCACGTTCCGGAAGCACCGCGTCACGTATCCGGCGTGGTACGAGCTGCGGCCGCTGAAGGCGCTTCTCACGCGGTCGCGCCCGCCGTCGCGCTTCGATCTCTGGGTGGCGGACGTGGCATGAGACGGGTGCTCGCATGACGCTCCTGGTGCCCGCCCCG
The DNA here is from genome assembly GCA_039919545.1 of Thermoanaerobaculia bacterium. Lineage (GTDB taxonomy): Bacteria > Acidobacteriota > Thermoanaerobaculia > UBA5066 > UBA5066 > JBDSFL01. Next base: position 18,081 of record JBDSFL010000342.1, read on the forward strand.
GCCCCGGCTCCCGCGCGTGAACAGGACGAAGCCCCCCCGCTCCCGCGCGTGGATCCGGTGACGCGCCTGCCGATCCTCATCCTCTTTCCGCACAACCGCTGTAACTGCCGCTGCCTGATGTGCGACATCTGGAAGGAACGCGCGCCGATGGAGATCTCCGCGGCGCACGTCGCCCCGTGGCTCGCCGAGTGGAAGGAGCTCGGCGTCTTGCGCATCGTCCTGACCGGCGGTGAGGCGCTCATGCACTCGCATCTCTGGCCGCTCTGCGACCTCTTCCGCGGTGCGGGGATCGGCCTCACGCTCCTGTCTTCGGGCCTTCTTCTGGCGCGGGATGCCGCCTCCATCGTCAAGGTGATCGACGACGTGGTCGTCAGCCTCGACGGGCCGCGCGACGTGCACGACGCCATCCGCAACGTGCCGCGTGCGTTCGACCGGCTCGTCGAGGGCGTCGCGGCGATCCGGGCTGCCGGGCCCGGTGTCTCGATCACGGCGCGTTGCACGGTGCAGCGCCGAAACGCGACGCGGCTGTGCGACACGGTGACCGCCGCGCGCGAGGCCGGGCTGCAGCGCATCAGCTTTCTCGCGGTCGACGTGTCCTCCGAGGCCTTCAACCGCCCCGACGGAATCGGGCAGGAATCCCCGGACTCGCTGGCGCTGCCCGAAAGCGAGCTGCCGGCGCTCGAGGCCGAGCTCGCGCGCCTCGAACACGTCCACGCCCACGACTTCGCCAGCGGTTTCATCGCCGAGAGCCCCGGAAAGCTGAGGCGCCGTCTGCTGGACTATTTCCGGGCGATCGCCCTCGGCTCGGATTTTCCGCCGAACGAATGCAACGCACCGTGGGTGTCGAGCGTGATCGAATCGGACGGCACCGTGCGCCCCTGCTTCTTCCAGCCCGCGCTCGGGAACATCCATCGTGCGGGAGGCCTCGCCGACGTGCTGAATTCCGAAACCGCGCGCACGTTCCGGCGCAACCTCGATGTGGCCACGGATCCCATCTGTCGGCGCTGCGTCTGCACGCTCAACCTGCGCGAGCCGGCCCCCTGACGGCATCGAGCCCGGGTGATCGTCCCGTCAGGGGCGCGAGCACCGCTCGGGCATCGCCGGACTCTTCCGCCGCGGACGGGCTGCCCGCCGAGCAGCCTAGAATGCGGCGTGATGTCTCCCCCGCCGAGCCACAGCGGCGCTTCCCCCGCCCGGTCGCGCGTCGTCTTCTACAACCCGAAAGCGGTCTTCTTCACGATGCCGCTGGGCCCGCTCGCCGTCGCCTCGCACCTGGACAGGAGCCGCTACGATGTCGTCCTGATCGACGGCCGGCTCGAGGCGGATCCCGCTGGTGCGGTGGTCGATGCGCTCGAGGGCGCGCTCTGCCTCGGCGTCTCGGTGCTCACCGGGGCGCCGATCCACGATGCGGTGGAAGTCTCACGCGCGGCGCGCGCCGCCTATCCCGATCTCACGATCGTGTGGGGCGGGTGGCACCCGTCCCTGTTCGCCGCGGGCTGCCTGCAGGAAGCGAGCGTGGACGTGACGGTGCAGGCGCAAGGGGAGGAGACCTTCGCCGAGATCCTGGAGCGGCTGCAGGACGGCCGCTCGCTCGAGGGGTGCGCGGGCTGCACCTATCGTGGGGTGGACGGCAGGCCCGTCCAGAACCCGCCCCGCGTGTTCTCCAACATCAACGGTTTCCAGACGCACGACTACGACCTCCTGCCCGTGGAGCGGTACTTCACGCTCAAGGGAAAACGGCAGCTCGACTACATCGCCTCCCAGGGTTGCTTCTTCCGCTGCGCTTTCTGCGCCGACCCCTACGTGTTCGGCCGGAAGTGGGTAGGGCTCGAGCCGGCACGTGTCGGCGAGGAGCTGGAGCGCCTCTGGCATCGCTATCACTTCGATGACGTGAACTTCCAGGACGAGACGTACTTCACGTACGCCGACCGCGTGGAGGCGATCGCCGACGAGCTGATCGACCGGAAGCTGCCGGTCTCGTGGGCGGCCACGATGCGGGCCGACCAGGGAGAGCGCCTGCCCGAAGAGGTGATGGCGAAATGCCGCCGCTCGGGGCTGCGCCGCCTGATCATCGGGGTCGAATCGGGCTCTCAAGAAACGATGGACCGCATCAAGAAGGACATCAAGCTCGAGCAAGTTTTCTCGAGCGCCGAGAAGTGCGCGCGGCACGGCGTGGCGGTGAATTTCCCCTTCATCGTCTGCTTCCCGAACGAGAGTGAGGACAGCCTGCGCGCGTCCATCGAGGTCGCCAAGAAGCTGCGTGCGATGAGCCCGAGCTTCCAGACGCCCTTCTATTACTTCAAGCCCTATCCCGGGACGCCGATCACCGACGACGCGATCCGCGAGGGCTTCCAGCCGGCCGAGACGCTGGAGGAGTGGGCGAACTTCGACTGGTATCAGACGGGGCCCTGGGTGACCGAGGAACGCGAGCGCCTGATCGAGCGCTTCAAGTTCTACCAGCAGCTCGCCTTCGACCGTCCGAAGCCCTGGCAGCACACGCTGCAGCGGCTCGCGCGGTGGCGGTGCGCGAAGGATTTTTACCGGCTCCCGCTCGAGATGCTCGCGATGAACGCCCTCGCTCCCACCACGCGGCTCTCGTGAGCCTGGCGTGAGCGTCGAGCCGTGAACGCGCTGGTCGGCTCGTTCTACCGGGTCGCCATGCCGTTCCAGCGCTTCGTGCTGAGGCGCCGCGTTCGACGGCTGACGATGGAAAATCTGGACGGCCTCTCCATCGTCGTTCTCCCCGACGTCTTCAACGGCGTGGTCTTCCGTACCGGCGCGCTGCTGGCGCGAGCGGTGGGCGGGCACGCCGCGCGCGACACGAAGGCTCGGGCGCTCGACATGGGCACGGGAAGCGGCCTCGGAGCGCTCGCGGCCGCGCGGGTCGGGTACCGCGTGACGGCCGTGGACGTGAATCCCGAGGCCGTGCGCTGCACGCGCGTGAATGCGCTTTTGAACCGTCTCGAGGAGCGGGTCGAGGTGCTCGAAGGCGATCTCTTCGACGCCGTGCCTCGTCAAGTTTTCGATCTGATTCTCTTCAATCCCCCCTTTTTCGGCGGGGCACCCCGCGACCTTCACGACCTCTCGTGGCGCAGCAACGACGTCTTCCCCCGCTTCGTGGCGGCGCTCCCCTCCGCGCTGAAGACCGACGGGCTGGCGCTCGTCGTCCTCTCCACGCACGGAGACGCGGCCGGCCAGGCCAGCCTCCTGCTGACGGCTCCGTCCCTTTCGGTGCGCGCCGAGGTGGTGCGCCACTTCGGAAACGAGACGCTGACCGTCTATGCGGTGCGTCACGCGCCCGCGGCGAACGCATGAGCGCGCGCCCGGTCCTCCTCGTCAACCCGCGCATCTGCTCGCCGAGGAACGCGCGGCTCCCTCTCTCGCTTCTTTCTCTCGGCGCTGTGCTCGAAGGGCGCCGCGAGTACGAGATCCTGGACGGGAACCTCGAGCCCGACCTCGACGGCAAAGTCCTCGCCGCCCTCGCGCGAACGCCGCATGCGCTCGTGGGCGTGAGCGTGATGCCCGGCCCCCAGGTCGCGCCCGCGATCGCGGTCTCGTCCGCCGTGCGCGCGCGGTTTCCCGAGGTGCCGATCGCCTGGGGCGGCTACTTTCCCACGATGTACACCGAGGCCGCGCTGAACGCGCCGTACGTGGACTTCATCGTGCGCGGACAGGGCGAGGAGACGCTGCTCGAGCTGCTCGCGCGGCTCGACGAGGAGCCCGGGGCCTCGCCCGGCGCCGAGGCGGGATTCGCCGAGGTGACCGGCCTCTCGTGGAAGCGCGACGGCGTTTTCGTGCACAACCCCGAGCGGCGCTTCCGCCCGCCGGACGAGCTCCCCGCGCTCCCCTACGCACGGCTCGGCGACGTCACCCGGTATCTCGGGAAAACGTTCATGGGAGAGCGGACCGGCGTTCATCAGGCGGCCATCGGCTGCCGCTACCGCTGCGGCTTCTGCGGCGTCGTTTCCATGTTCAACGGCACCACGATCCTGCCGCGCCCGCGGCACATGGGCGACGCCGTACGCGAGCTGCGCGATCGCTACGGCGCCACCGGCATGCAGTTCTTCGACAACAATTTCTTCGATCGGGAGGAGAACAGCATCCCGGCGCTCCAGGAGCTGGCGGGGCTGGGAATGCCGTACTGGGTCTACGCGCGGGCGGACACGCTCGCCAATTTCTCCGCGTCGACCTGGGAGCTGGTCAAGGCGAGCCGGCTGCGCATGGCCTACATCGGCGCGGAGGCCGCCAGCGACGACGTGCTGCGGAAGATGCACAAGGGCGCCCGCGTGGAGCACACGCTGGAGGTCGCCGCGCGCTGCAGGGAGAACGACGTCATCCCGGAGTTCTCGTTCGTCCTCGGAGGGCCGGAGGATGCCGAGGGGGAGATCGAGAAGACGCTGAACTTCATCAAGCGGGTGAAGGGTCTCCATCCCGCATGCGAGGTGATCCTCTATTTCTACACGCCCACGCCGCAGCGCGATCCCGCCGCGGCGCGAGGCGGGGCCGTCCTCCCGACGCAGGAGGCCTACGGGCCGACGGGGCTGGCGCTGCCCACGACGCCCGAGGAATGGACCGAGCCACGCTGGATCGAGTTCGTCTGCCATCAGGACGCTCCGTGGCTCACCGCCAGGACCCGTCAGCGCGTGAAGGATTTCGCGCAGGTCCTGGCGTGCCGCTTTCCCACGGTGCAGGACACGCGGACCCCGGCGTGGGGGCGCGCGGCGTTGAAGGGGCTGGCGTCATGGCGCTATGCGACCGGTGTGTACGCACGGCCCGCCGAGCTGGCCGCCGCGCGTCGCCTCATCCCGCTGCGTGAACCTCAGCGGGAAGGGCTCTGAGGATCAGCTCCAGCACGCGGGGATCCAGGCGCGGCGTGATTCCGGGCCCGAAGGCGAAGCGGATCCCTTCCCCGAACGCGCCCCGCAGCTCTACCGGAACGAGCGCGGCAACCCGGCGCACTCGCTCGACTCCGGCCAGGCCGGCGGGCGAGGTCGCGTCCGCCGTCTCGAACAGCGCGGCCGCGTAGCCCCAGCCGTAGCCGAAGACGAGGTCCCGCCGGCGCGGACCCCCGACCTCGAGGAGCCGGATGAGTCGATCCGGATCGTGTCCGAGCTTGTGCGCGAGCACCCAACCGGTGGACGTGTCGTTCGGCACCGACGCCTTCACGTCGCGGAGGGCGTTCACGCCCGCGGCGATCGACGTCGCGATCAGGACGAGCGCGCCGAGCCGCAGCGCATGGCGCCGCGCGGAGAAACCGGCGAGGGCGAGCAGGGAGAGAAGGGGAAGAATGAACGCCAGGTGGCGGTAGTAGATGAAATCGTCGAAGTCGCGGCGCGGCCCGAAGAGCGGGCTCGCGGCGTAGAGCAGCAGCCACGTCACGAGCACGAGAGCCCCGAGCGCCGCGGCTCGGCGCGTCTCGCGGCGCAGGATCGCCAGGAGCACGCCTCCCGCGGCCACCAGCACGAAGCCGACGCGCAGCGATTCCTTCCCGAGGCCGGCGAGCGCGGGGAGCTGCGTGGCTCCGGGCAGCGTGTGCGAAAAGACGCGGCGCCAGAGGCTCAGGAGATCGCCGAGCGGCGGCGAGAGAAAATCGAGGCCGCGAACGGAGAGCGGCCCGTGAGGCTGCAGCAGGAATCCGGTGGGCACCGTGACGCGCACGAGCAGATGGAGGGAGAGCAGCCCCGCGCAGCTAGCCGCGAACCCGAGCATCACGCGGCGGCCTGCGGCCCCGCGCGCTCCGCGCGCTTCGAGCACGACGAGAACCAGAGCCGCCGGCACGAGCGCGAGGTCTTCGTAGGAGAAGACGATCGCGAGCGCCACGAACGCACCGAAGAGCGCTGCCCGCCGCCGCGTGCCGAGCCCCACGTGCGTGAAGAGCAGGAAGACGATCGGCCAGATGCCGCTCGCGGCATGGAGACCGAAGCCGAGGACCGACCAGGGGAGAAGAAGCGGAAGCGAGAAGACGGAGAAGAGCGCGTAGGTGAGCGCGGCGCCGCCTCCGAAGACGCGGCGCGCCACCGCGATCGCGGCCGCGCGCGCGGCCGTGTCGAAGAGCAGCGCCGCCAGCACGAGCGAGGGGAGCCCGGCGCTCCGCACCAGGGGCGTGAGGAGCAGCGCGAGCAAGGAGAGGACGATGCTCCCTCCCTCGTGCGGGTAGTGAACGAGCTGGTCATAGCGAAGTCCGGTACTTCGCGCCTCGTCGAGCAAAAGCTCCCACGCGAGCTGGTCGGGTGCGCGCGTCCAGCCCTGGAACTTCAGGGCGTAGACGAACCGAATCACGGTTCCCGCCGCCACGAGCAGTCCCGCGACGATGACGAGAGCGGCGGCGCGCGATTCTTGCCGCGCGCACGGTTCATCCGGAGGGAGGCGTGCGGAAAGGGGACGATCGTCGATGGTTGGCTAATATAGCCCCGCCTCCCGAGCGCTCCCCTGTCAGATCCGAGAAAGAACGGTTCCATGCTGAAGAGAGAACGCCTCCTGGATCTCGCGGCTCTCGGAGTCGTCGTGGCCTTCGCGGCGGTGAGCTGCGTGGGACTCGACCGCTTCCCCGCGGCCCAGCTCGACGAGGTCTGGCAGGCGGCTCCGGGATACGACTTCTTCGAGACAGGACGCTTCGCCACGCCGATCTTCGCCGGGTTCTTCGGCATGGAGCGGCACTACTACGGCTTCATGCCGCTCTCGCCTCTGTTCCTCGGCGCCTCGCTTCGCCTCTTCGGGCTGTCGCTCGGGGCGCTTCGCCTCGTCCCTTTGCTGATGGCCTGCGGCGTGCTCGCGCTGACGTACCTCCTCGGGAGGCGCCTTTTTTCGGCGGCCCACGGGCTGCTCGCGATCGCGATGCTCGCCTGCTGGCCCATCGCGTTCCGGCTGCCCTATCTCACGACAGGGATTCCCCTGGCGGACCTGGCCCGCATCGGGCGGTACGACATTCCCGTGCCGGTCTTCGGGCTTCTCGCTCTGCTGGTGGTCGCACCGCGCGAGGACGGGGACATGGCGAGCGTTCGGAGCGCTCGGTTCTTCTGGGCCGGCGCCCTGGCCGGGCTCGCCACGCTCTGCCACGCCTACGGCGCCGCCTGGCTCGCGGTGATTCTGGTTCCGTTCGGCATCCGCAACCTCTCGGTCTGTGCACGCCGCGCGGGCGCCGCCGTGCTGGGGTTCCTGCTCGCGCTCGCGCCCTGGCTCGTCTTCGTGGCCTCGGGCTGGCAGGACTTCGTGGATCAGAACCGCAACTACAGCCCGCGATTCGCGCTCTCGCGCGTCGACTTCTTCACCTCGAACGTGCTGCGCGAGATCGAGCGGTATTCATTCGTCGGCAGCGCCATGCGGCGCGGCGGGGTGACGGCCTGGATCTTCGCGCTCTCGGTGCTCGCCGGATCACTCGTCCTCGCGAGCGGAGCCCGCCGGCGGCCGATGCCGCGGGCAGCCTGTTTCCTCCTCGGCCCGTTGCTCGTGCTGGCCGGCTCCTTCGCGCTGCTGCTCGAGCAGAAAAACCGGATGTACCTCGCCACGATCTGGCCGTTCCTCGCGTTGATCGCCTCGGTGGGCCTGCTCGCCGTCGTGCGGCGCCTCCCGAAGGGGCTCTCCTTCGCCCTGCCGCTGATGGTGGCGGTGACGTGCGTCGAAGGAGCGCTGGCCTACCGCCGCTTGGTCATCGAAGGTCGCGCGGCCACGCCCTACGCCGCACTCGTGAAGCGGCTCCATGCGGCCGTCCCTCTCGGAAGCCGCGTCCTGGCCGTGCCCCTCACCTGGATGGACCCGGTGCCGCGCACGGCCGATTTTCGCGCGCTGAACGTCCCCATCTATCTCGCCAGCGCGAGCTTCGTGCGCCACCCCGTCCCTTTCGGCACGGCGGCCGACGCGGTGGGGGCCGACGTCCTGATCGTGGATCGCACCGTCAGCGGCTTCCTTCAGGAGTCACGTGATCCGAAGCATCCCTTCCATGCGCTGGGCGAGCAGATGCGCGCCTGGATCGAGAGCCGGCGTGAGGGGCTGCTCGCGGACTTCGAGGATCCGACGTATGGGCGCTTCGAGGTCTGGAGACTGAGGCGGGCGCCATGAGCGCCAGGTTCCATCGACGGTGCGGCGCCCCGTGATCAAGGTCGACGTTCCGCGATGACGTCCGGCAGCGTCGCGCAGACGCGTTCGAAGACCTCGTCCACGGATACACGCGTCAAACACAGCAGATCGCCGCGGGCGCAGCTCGGTTGCATGCACGCGCCGCAGGCCAGATCCTCGCTGTAGAAGCCGCTACAGCCCGGGCCGTTCGGCCGGCTCCACACCGAGCGGCTCGCTCCGAAGATCGCGACGGCCGGCACCCCCTGCGTCCAGGCCAGGTGCATGAGGCCGGAGTCCTCGCTCACGATCGCCTCGGCCTCGGCCAGCAGAGCCATCGCCTCGTCCGGCGTCGTCTCTCCGCTGAAATCGAGGAGCGACGCGCCGAGAGCGGCCTTCAACGCGGCGAAGCGCGGCAGGAGCCCGCCCTCGCCGATCGTCAGGAGCTGCGCGCCCCGCTCGCTCCGGAGGCGCTGGCCCAGAGCCACCCAGCGCTCGAGAGGCCACTGCTTGGTCACCCAGCCTCCCGCCGGATTCAGGCAGACGAGGGGGCGCGCTTCATCGCGGCCCCGCGTGCCGAGCATCTCCCGCGCCCTCTGTTCGGCCGCGAGCGTGAGCCCTGGCGCGAGACGCGGCTTTATCGGACCGAGCCCGACCCAGTCGAGCGCCTCGACGTAGCGCGTCAACCCGTTGCGCGGAGCGAAGCGGTCGAGCGCGACCCAGGCCGGAGGATTGGCGAGACGCACGAGGGCGCGCGAGAAGGGCGAACGCTGGAGGTCGACGACGACATCGAGCGGTTCGCGGCGCAGCGCACGCGAAAGCCTCAGCAGCGCGAGGCCGCGCTGCATCCGGCTGGCCCGGCCATCGACGGTGTGGACGCGCGCGACGTCTTTTCGCGCGGTGAACAGCGATCTCGAACGCTCGTCGGTGACGATCTCGATGGCACACGCGGGCCAGCGCTCCGACAGCGCACCGACCAGAGGCAGGAGACCCGTCGTGTCGCCGAACGCCTGGAGACGGATGAGCACGAGACGCCGCGGGGCCTGGAGTGAGGTACGTGACACACCGACCATCCCTTCCGGCTCGAAGGGCAAGATCGGAATCGGAGCGGGAAGGGCGGAGGCCACGCGCGAGTCTAGGCCGGAGGCCGGATGGAATGGCGGCGCCGCATGGCGATCGTCGAAGCTTCTGTTCGGCATTACGATGCCGCCGATGCGCATCGGCCTCGTGATTCCGGGCGGGGTCGACCCGAGCGGCGAGGAACGGGTCATCCCGGCGCTGCTCTGGCTGATCGAACGGCTCGCCCGCCGCCACGAGGTCCACGTCTTCTCGCTGTTCCAGCTCACCCGTGCGCAGACCTTCTCGTTTCGTGGCGCGCACGTTCACGATCTCGGATTCGCCGGACACCGTCGCTCGCTGCCCGGCTTCTTCCTGTGGTCATCCGGGCGGGCGCTGCGGAAGGAGATCGCGCAGGCCGGACCCTTCGACGTGCTGCACGCGTTCTGGGCGGACACCACGGGCGCCCTCGCGAGCGAGATCGGACGAGGCCTCGGGGTTCCGGTCCTCGTCAGCCTGGGGGGAGGCGAGCTCGTCTCGCTTCCCTCCATCGGTTACGGCGGCGCCTCCACGCTGCCGCGGCGCCTCCTCGTGCAGCGCACGCTCGCCCGCGCCGACCGGCTGAGCGCGGCCAGCGAGGAAATGCGGCAATCGGTGCAGGCGCTGGGCCTCCCGTGCGAGCTGGTGCCGCTCGGGGCGGACGCGGCGCTCTTCCACGCCGATGTCGCGCGCCCGGAAGGACCGCCCTGGCGGCTCGTCCATGTCGCGGACCTGAACCCGGTGAAGGACCAGCCCACGCTGCTGCGCGCCCTGCGCTGGGTCGTGGATCGCGAGGCCAGCGTGCATCTCGACGTCCTCGGACAGGACACGCTCGGGGGCGCGATCCAGTCGCTCGCCGCCGAGCTGCGGCTGCAGGGACACGTCACGTTTCACGGGCGCCGCACGGTCGGGCAGCTCGTTCCCTTCTATCGAGGCGCGCACCTGCTGGTCCATTCTTCGCTACACGAGGCGGGTCCGCTGGTGGTGCTGGAAGCGGCGCTCGCCGGCTTGCCTGCGGTGGGCACGGCCGTCGGCACTCTGGCGGACCTTGCGCCGGAGCGCGCCGTCGCCGTTCCTCCCGGCGATGCCGAGGCGCTCGGGGCCGCGATCCTTTCTCTCCTGCGCGACGCCCCGCGACGTCGGGCGCTCGCGCGCCGTGCCCAGCAGTGGGCGCTCGCTCACGACGCCGATTTCACGGCGCGGCGCTTCGAGGAGATCTACCGCGAGCTCGTCGAGGGACGAGGGTGACGGGGAGCGAACGGCGCGGTCCCTCGCGGTCTCATGCCCATCGCCTAGACTGGAATACGAGATGAGCGTCGGCGTCCAGGCCTCGCCGATCACGGTGAGGGCGTACCGTCCGGGAGACGAGACCGAGCTCGTCGCGCTCTTTGCGCGCGTGTTCGGAAAGCCGATCTCGGAGGCGCACTGGCGCTGGAAGCTCAAGGCGCACCGCTGCCCCGTGGAGAACGTCTGGCTCGCCGAGCAGGACGGGCGCATCGTCTTCCAGTACGCGGCCATTCCGGTGCGCGTGAAGGCACGCGACCGCGTCGTCACGGGCTTCATCTCCGTCGACACGATGGTCGCCCCGGAAGTCCAGAAGCAGAGCCTGCTCACCCGCTTCGCTCCAGGCATCTACGAACACTGGAAGGCCGAGGGCATCGCGTTCGTCTGCGGCTCTCCCAACGAGCGCTGGGGCTCCATGCTGCGCACGCTCGGTCTCGTGCGGCTCTTCGATCTCGACTGGCTCATCCGTCCGCTCGCGCCCGAGAAGACCCTGGCGCGACGGCTGAGACTTCCTTTCCTTTCCCGCCTCTCGCTCGTGGGCGCGGTCACGAACGCGTTTTTCAACCGGGGCCTTCGCGACGGAAACCTCTTCGGGGTCTCGACGCGCGAGGTCACGTCGGCGGACGGCGCGTTCGACCGGCTGTGGGGGTCCGTCAGCCCGCGCTATGTCACGTCGCTCGTCCGCGACGCCGCGTTCGTGACGTGGCGCTTCTTCGATTCCCCCTCGTGCTCCTACCGGGTGCTCCTGGCCGAGCGCGACGGCGAGCCCGCGGGCTACCTGGCGTTCTGGATCAAGGAACGCGCCGACGTGCGGGACGCGTATCTCGTCGAGCTGTTCTGCGCGCCGGACGATCGCGCGACGGCGGCGGCTCTCCTGCTGCGCGTGGTTGCGATCGCACGGGAAGCCCGGGTCGAGAAGCTCCTGGCGCTGTCGGTGCCGGAGACCTTCCTCCATGAATTCTTCCACCACGCCGGCTTCCGGAAGGGGCCCGGCCGCTGGAACGTGGTGCTCTCCCCTTTCGATGCCGGCCTCGCGATGAACGATCTCTCGCAGCCCAGGAGCTGGTACTACGCCGGTGCCGATACCGACTACGCTTAAGCGGCTGCTGCGTCCGGCGCTCGCCCCCGCACGCGCCTTCGTCGAAAGGTCCTGGCGCGCCTGCTTCTGGGCCTCGGGCCGCCTCGCGCGAACTGCCACGCGGCGGTGGTCGTCGAGCGGGGGCCAGCGCGTGCTCGTCGTGGCCCCGCATCCGGACGACGAGACCGCGGGCTGCGGCGGCACCCTCATGGCGCACGTGGCGGCGGGAGACGAGGTGCACGCGCTCTTCGTCACCGATGGCCGTCGTTCCCGTGCGCTCGGCCTCGCCCCCGACGAGATGGCGGCGCGGCGAAGGGACGAGGCGCGAGGCGCGGTCGGGGCGCTCGGCCTCTCGGGTCACACCTGGCTCGGCCTCCGCGAAGGCGAGTGGGAGCTCGCGCAGGGGCAGCCGCTCCTGTCCGGATCGCTGAAGGCATTTCGTCCGGATGTCGTGTACGCCCCCTCGCGATTCGACTTCCATCCCGAGCACGTGAGAACGGCGTTCGCGCTCGGATCCGTCCTCGCGGACTCGCTGCCGGCGAACGCGCGTGTCCGCATCTACGGCATCCAGGTCCCGCTCACGGCGATCCTCGTGAACCTCGTCTGCGCAACAGGCGCACCCGACGCGCTCGCCCCGGCGCTCTCGGCCTACGAGACGCAGGCCGCATCGCTTCTCGCCAGCGCGCGGCCGCATCTCCACGCGGCGGCGTACCACGGGCTGGACGGCCTGGCCGAGGAGTTCTGGGAGCTTTCTCCCGCGGCCTACGCGGCGCTGCACGAGGGAGATCCGCCCGCGCGACCGTGGCTCCAGTTCCGAGGAATCCATCCGCAGCCGTGGAGCGATCCGCTGGCCTATCTCGTCGGCCGCGCGGCACGACGCGCCGCGCGGCGCCGCGTCAGCGCGGCTTCTATCGGCGGCGTCTGAAGAGCAGCCGGAGGTAGCTGAAGCTCGTGCTCACGAAACCCATCTTCGACCGCCCCTCGGTCCGATAGATGAAATGAATCGGAGCCTCGTGGATGACGAGTCCCTTCCGGCACGCCAGGATCAGCATCTCCGGCAGGAACGCGAAGTCGTCGTTTTCATAGGGAAGCTCGCGCAGGACACTCGATCGATAGACCCGGAAACCCGACGTCTTGTCGCCGATCGGGATGCCGAAGAAGAGCCGCATCCAGGCGTTGATCACCACGCTCAACGTTCGCTTCCAGAGCGGGATTCCCTCCACAAGGTGGCCGGCGGCGACGCGCGAACCGATCACGATGTCGGCGCAGCGAGTCTTCAGCTCTTCGACCAGCCGGGGGATCTCCTCGGGCTGATGGTTCAGGTCGGCATCGAGGGTGACGACCACGTCGGTGTCTGGCTGGAGCGCCGCGAACCCGCGGCGAAACGCATGACCGAGACCCGAGGGCGTCTCGCCGTAGAGCATCCGGATCGCGCCCAGCTCGGCCGCAAGTCCTTCGACGATCTGGCGTGTCCCATCCAGGCCATCGACGACGTAGAGGATCTCGAACGGCTCTCCCAGAGCGCTCAGCGTTCGATGCAGCCGGAGGGTCAGCTTCTCGATGTTTTCACGCTCGTCATAGGCGGCGATGACGACGGAGATCTTCATCGTGGCGTCTCTCTCAGCAGACGCGCATGGTCTCACGTCAGGCCAAGCGATCCCGGCAGTAGCGTCCGAGCGCGCGCACGTACGTCATCGGACCTCCCGCGCCGGTACCGTAGAGATTCTGGAGCACGGCCCGCTCGGGGAGCGCGTCGTAAAAGCGTCCCGCGGCGCTCGCGAGGTCCCGGCACAGGCCCAGCTCGGCGAGCAGGAGAAACCTCTTCTCTTCGCTCCCCGTCATGAGCCCTGGCCGCGACAGCCAGCGAAGCTGCCGGCCGGGCGCCGGTTGAAATCGCCCGAGCTCGGCGCGGAGTGCGTCCGGCAGCGCGCCCGGAAGACCCTTCTCGAAGAGCGCGGCCAGGCCCCACGCGGCCTCGCCCAGGTGCTCGCGCAGCACCGCGACCGTGTCCGCGCGCGGCTGCAGATGCGTGAGGTCGACGAGCTGGATGAGACGCAGGCCGCGCCCGATCGCGGCGGGGGCCGCGTGGGCGAACAGGTGAAGCGCGAGCGCGGCGTCGTCCGGAATCCGCGCGGTCACCGTGTCGCCCACGAAACCGTCCGAGAGCCTCTCGACGATCGAATCGGTGAGGTCCACGAAACGCCCGAGAAACCGCTCGCGCACCCGCTGATGCAGCTCGACGGGCCGAGGGTTGTCCGGATGCTCGCCGAAGCCGTCGGGCTCACGGTGCCCGGGCCGGATGTAAACGCGGTTCTTCCAGGACTCGTGGCGGAGGACGTAGCCCGACTCCTCGAGCAGGCGGGCCCAGGGCGCGAAGGTCTCGGCCGGCGCCAGGAGGTCGATGTCGGCCGCGGGGCGCAGCGAGAGATCGCGATAGCGCTCGGCGGCGAGGTAGGCGCCTTTCAAGGGAATGAGCGGCAGACCGCCGCGCTGCGCGGCGGCTCCCAGCGTCGAGAGGTCTTCGAGCAGGCGGCGCCCGCGCGCGCCCACTTGCTCCCTCTCGTGCCGCAGAGCCTCGGCATGCTCGGCCGGCAAGGTCCCGGGCTCGTTGTCGGTCAGGCGCGAAAGCAGGCCGGAGACGCCGTGCACGCGGGCGCAGAAGAGCAGCGTGTCGGCGCTCGCCCGATGGCGCCCCACGACGTCCGCGAGGGAACCCAAGCTCCGGGCCGCAAGGGAACGCGCGGCGCCCCACGAGAGGGCGCCGAACTCAGGAGTCCGTCGCCGACGGCCCGCCTCGAGGACGAGAGGAAGGGAGATCGCCACGAGCGGCGAGCGTAGCGTGCTCGACCGCTCGTGACGTCATCAAACCGCCCCGGCGGCCTTCTTCACTTGACCTGTTTTATTTCCAGTGGCCTTCCGCCCAGTACCAGCCCGCGCGCCCGCGATACCAGTGTCCGGAGACCCAGCGCGCCCGCCGGTTCGGTCGCCGCTCCCAATGTCCCGGAAACCAGGTGTAATCGTTGCCGTTCCAGACGTGGTGTCCGGCAATCCAGTAGTGGTCGTCTGCCGGACGAACGGTGAGCACCTCGCGCAGCGCCCGGGGGGGCGCCGTACGCACGTAGACGACGTTGCGCGGCGGCGGCGGCGGACCGCAGGCCGTGAGCAGCGGTAAAGAGAGGGCGAAGCCCGCGAGCGCCACGAGTGAACCGCGTTTGATTCTGGCCATCTGGATTCCTCCTTTTGTGAAACGGGAAAGGTCATCGCGGCCACGCAAGACGCGCGCCATGAACTCGTCGGGCGCATGTACACTTCGACCGATGTCCGCAGGGCGCCTCGAAACCGATTCTCGCGGTGCCGCTTCCCCATCGGCCCTGCCGGACGAGGCTCCCGCGCGCACGCTGTTGATCCCGCTGCGCCGTTCGTTTGCCCTCCTCGCCGTCCTCGCTCTCGTCGGCGGCGCGGTCTCGGTGGCCGTGTCAGCGATTCGGCCGCAGTCTTTTCGAGCGGGAGCGACGCTGCTCGTCGTGGAGCCGCGGCTCGGAGGAGGCGGGGTGGATTTCAATCTCACGCCCATCCGGTCGTATCTCGCATTGCTCACCTCACCTGCGCTCTGCGTGCCTTGCGCCGCGCAGCTGCCGGCCGCCGAACGGTCCGC
The DNA here is from genome assembly GCA_039919545.1 of Thermoanaerobaculia bacterium. Taxonomy (GTDB): domain Bacteria; phylum Acidobacteriota; class Thermoanaerobaculia; order UBA5066; family UBA5066; genus JBDSFL01. The sequence continues at coordinate 33,242 of JBDSFL010000342.1, forward strand.
GCGCGGCGGTCCGCGCGTGAAGGTGCGCATGCCGGAGAACACACGCCTCCTGGAAATTTCCTACGATGGCGCGAACGCGGCTGGCGCGACGGCGTTCGTGAACTGCGTGGCTTCGGGGGCGGAAGCCGAGAATCGCCGCTTGAACCTGGAGCTGCAGGGCCGGATGCGCAGCACGATCGACGATGCGCTCGCACCGGCCCACGCCGTCGTCGAGACCCTGGACGCGGAGCTGACGGCCGCGCGCGCGAAAGAGCTCGTCGAGCTGCGCCGGAAAGAGCTCCGGCAGGCCTTTGCCGAGCTCGAAACGAGCCGCGACGAGCGTCTCCGCGCGCGCCTCCAGCTTCCGCAGGCCATGGCGCGCGCGAAGAGCCTGGGCACGGGCGAGAAGGGCGCTGCGGAAGCGCGCGCCGACGCGGAGGCAGCACGGGCGCTGGCCACGGAGTCAGAAGCGGCCGGCCGTGAGGCCGAGCAGCGCGCGACGCGGCTCGAGCAGAGCCTCTCTCGAACGGAGGCCATGCTGGACCGGATGCGTCGTGGCCTCGAAGGCGCCGCGGCGGTGGAGGCAGAGATGCTCCGGCGCGGCCGGCTCGCGTCCATCGAGGGCGCGGCCAAGTCCTTCGACCTCATCACGGTGGTTCCGGCAACGAGCCGCTCGACTGCGCCTGCCGCATCCCTCGTCTTCGCGGCAGGCGCCCTGGCGACCTTCGTCCTCGGCGCTCTGGGCGTCCTCTCGCGCCCCTGACGGCTCGAGATGCAGCAAGGGGTCAGGATTTGGAAATCAAATTGAGCGCTTTCCGCGCCCGTTTGCGGCAGGCGCCGAGCGGCGGACCCCGCGCGTGACGACCCTGCACGAAAGGCTGCCCTCGCGTTCCCTGTATGCGCTGCTGATCGCGGTTTCGGCCGGCTCGGCGCTGCTGGGGTTCGTGCGCGAAGCGTCCATCGGAGCCCTCCACGGCGCCTCCCGCGGCACCGACGCGTATTACGCGGCTCTCACGATCCCCTTCACGGCGGCCTACTTCCTGGTGGGCGGCGCGCTCGCTCCCGCGCTCACCGCGGCCCTGGCCCGGCATTTCGCGATGGGAGATCGAGACGCGGCGGGGGCGCTCTTCGCCCGTTCGCTGCGCTCGTTCGTGCTGGCGGGCGGGTTTTCGGCGGTGACGCTGGCGTTTCTCGCCCCGCACGCGGCGAGGTTCATCGTGCCGGGTTTCGACGCGGCGGGCATCGTGCTCACCGGCCGCCTCCTGCGAATCCTCGTGCTCTACGGCGCGCTGACCTCTCTCGGTCAGCTCGTCACGGCGGGCTTGATCGCGGCTGGCGCGTACCGGACAGCGCCGCTCGCGGTGCTGGCGGGCAATGCCGTCTCGCTGCTCGTCCTCCTGCTCCCGAGCGGACGGGCGAGCATCGAGTCCGCGGCCTGGGCCATGAATGCCGGCAGCGCGGTGTTCCTGATCGGCCTCCTCCCGCGTGCGTTCTCGCTCGGGCTCCTGGCTCAGCGGCCGCTCGCCTCGGCGCGCGTGCCGTGGCGGGAGGCCGCGACGCTCACGCTCTCTCTCTGCGCGGCGGGAGGCGTAGACCTCGCAGAGCGTCCGTTCGCGTCGACGGCGGGGGTGGGAGCGATCGCTCTCCTGGCGTTTGCATCGAAGCTCATCCATCTCCCGATGCGCCTCTTCGCCGCGCCGCTGGCTTCGGTGGTGCTTCCTCGCTTCGCGCGCAGCCGCGTGCGGCCACCAGGCCCGTCCGACGAGGCCGGAGAGACGGCATCCTGGGTGCTCCGTTTCCTTCTCTATGCAGCGGTGCTCACGGCCGGCGCGGCCGCACCGCTCGCGGCGCTCGCGTTCGGACGCGGCCACTTCGACGCCGCGGCCGTGGCGGCCCTCGGACGCGTGCTGGCGCTGCTCTCGCCGGCCATCGTCTTCATCGGCTTCATCGAGCTCGCCTCCAAGCTTCTCGTCGCCTCCGACCGGGTGCGCGCCGTTGCCTGGGCGCAGGGCGCGGGCCTGCTGGCCTATCTCGTGGCCGCCCCCGCGCTGCGGGCGCAGGGCGTGACAGGGCTCGCGATCGCGCGGGACATCGCCTGGGGGGTCGCGGCGCTGGGGCTGGCTCTTCCGCTCCTTCGCCCGCACACCTCTCTGCGCCCGTTCCGGCGGTTCGGAACGAGCGTGCTGGCGGCCTGCGTGACTCTTCCCGTGGCCGTGCTCGCCGTGCATCTGCCGGTCTCCCGGTCGAACCTCCTGGCCTGCGTGGCAGCCGGCGGACTCTCGGCCGCCGCGTTCAGCCTGATCCTGATGGGCGGGCCGTTGATGGCCCGGATTCGAAATGGACAGCGTCCCTAGAGACGCAGGCGACGGGCCGATCGCCCGGAGGATCCCGCGCGACGCGGGCGGGCGATTCTCCTCGCGACTCCTCCTGTCCTCCTTCGCCGCGGCCATCGGAGCCGTCGTTCTCTTCGCGGCTCCGCGCGCTCCCGTGGCCCTGCTCGCCGCCTGCGGTGCGGTGCTCGGCGTTCTGGGCAGCGTGGCGATCCCCGCGCTCGCTGCGGCGCATCTCATCACTCTGTCGTCTTTCCTGTCGGGGGTGGCCTTTCCCGTGGGGGGATTGCACATTCGCCCCGAGCAGGTGGTGGCACCGGTAATCCTTGCCGGCTGCCTGCTACGGCGCTCGCGGGGATTCCTGCCGCGCGAGGGGCTGCTCGTCGCGCTCTGGATCCTGGCGGGACTCTGCGGCTCCGTGGGCGAGCCCTCGCCCGAGCGCGCGCTGCTGCACACGGTGCGGCTCTCGGCCACGGTGCTCCCCTTCTTTCTGCTCCCGCTTCTCTTGCCGCGCGAGGAGGCGGCAGACCGCGGCTGGAACGGCTTTCTCGTCCTGGCCTCTCTCGAGGCCTGTTGCGGGCTCCTGGCGTGGGTGACGCATCACGTGCTCGGGACGACCTGGGGCATCACCTCGGCCTGGGGTCTCGGCTACGTCCACCCGCACGGCACCCTGCTGGAGCCGAATCTTCTCGGCGCGCTCTCGGCCGCCTCGGCGATACCGCTAGTCGTGCGCAGCCTCGGCGTGCGGCGATCCGTGCTCCATCGGCTCGCGGCGGCCGGCGGCGCGCTCCTGCTCGGGGCGGCCACCGCCGTGAGCCTCACGCGCGCCGCCTGGATCGCGCTGCCCGGGGTGCTGGCGCTGGTGCTGGCGCTCCGCTGGCTCACCGGCGCAGCCTCACTGCGCCAGCTGCGGCGCCGCGCGCTCGTTCTCGCCGGCGCGCTCGCGGCGGGGCTCCTCGGCCTGCTCCTGCTCGTCCTGTTCATCCCCGAGCGGCAGGCGCTCGAGGGGAGGACCGGTGTGATGGGAAAGATCGCGTCGCTACGTTCCCTCGCTCAGGACCCGAATGTGCGGGTGCGCGTGCGGAGCTACGAAGAGGCCCTGAGAACTTGGCGCTCCTCGCCTCTCTTCGGTGCGGGACACGGCGCGATGGAACGCCTCGCAGGGGGCGAGGACAAGGAGCTCGCCTGGGCCGGAAACCTGGAGGTGCATCTCCTCGTGGACACCGGGCTCGTGGGCCTGAGTCTCTTCGCCGCCATGCTGCTCCGGATCCTCTGGCTCACCGTGCGCGGAATTCTCCGCGGCCGCCATCAGGCCGCACGCGATCGGGGGCTCGAACGGCTCGGCGCGCTCCTCGTGCTCTTGCTCTGCGCGCAGGCGACCGAGACGAGCTGGCTCGCCTCGCTCTGGGTGGTCCTGGGATTGTCCCTCGCCGGCGGGCTCTCCCGAGGGGACGCGGCCGACGACGCGACAGACGAACCCGCGACGGACTCAGACTCCTCGCGCCCGCCGCTGCGGATCCTGTATGTCCACCCGTCCGATGAGCTCTACGGCTCCGACCGCGTGCTGCTGGATCTCATCGAGCGCCTGGATCGCCGCCGCTTCGTCCCCCTCGTCCTCCTGTCGAGCGATGTGCCCTACGCGGGGCGGCTCTCGAGACGACTGGCCGAGCAAGGCGTGGCCGTGCGGCGGATGCGCATCGGCGTGCTGCGTCGCCGCGTGCTGACGAGCCCCCTGCTCGCCGCGCGCTACACGCTGGACGTGGCCGTTTCTACCACGCGCATCACCGCGCTCCTCCTGCGGGAGCGGATCGACCTCGTGCACGCCAACACCGTCACCGTGTTTCCGGCCGCGGTGGCCGCCCGACTGGCCCGGCGCAGGCTCGTCTGGCACCTGCACGAGATCGTCACGGCGCGTCCGGGGCGCGGGCTGCTGCACGCGCTCGTCCGCCTGCTCGCCCACCGCATCGTCGTCGTGTCGGAAGCGGCGCGGCAATCGCTCGGGAAGGCAGGGGCGGACGCACGCGTGGTGTTCAACGGGGTGGCGGTCCGTCCGCTCGCGGCGGCACCCGACGAGCCGCCGGTGGTGGCCTACATCGGCAGGCTCTCACTGCGAAAGGGTCCGCACGTCCTCCTCCACGCGGCGGCCCGCGTCCTGCGGGACCACCCGGACGTTCGCTTTCTCTTCGCCGGAGATGAATTCGGCGGGGGCGCGACGCTGCGCCGCGAGCTCGAAGCGGAAGCCGAACGGCTGGAAATTGCCGGGGCGCTCGGGTTTCGCCCGTTCACCGAGGATGTCTCGCCCCTGCTCGCCCAAGCTTCCATCGTGGTGAGTCCGTCGATCCTGCCCGAATCCTTCGGGCTGATTCTCCTCGAGGCGATGGCGTTCGGCCGCCCCGTCGTGGCGAGCGCGCACGGCGGACCGTCGGAGCTGATCGTCGACGGGGAGACGGGGCTCCTCGTTCCCGCCCGCGACGAGGAGGCGCTCGCGACCGCCCTCGACCGCCTCCTGCGGGACAGGTCCCTGCGCCAGAGGCTCGGCAGCGCCGGACGCACCCGCGCTCAGCTCCGCTTTCCCTTGCAGGAGACCGTGCGCCGCTTCGAGGCGCTCTACGACGAGCTGGACGACCGACCGCGACGCTGACGGCGGATGCACTTGTCTTGCTCGCCGCGCCTGTTCTACTGTCGCCCGTGCCCTCCCAGCGCCCGCGCCTGCTGATTCTCGTCGTGGCGTATTACGCCGAGTCGACCCTGAAGTGGGTGCTCGACCGAATCCCGCGCAGCGTCTTCGGGGAGTTCGAATGCGAGGTGCTCGTGGTGGACGACGCCTCGGGCGATCGCACCTTCGCGGTGGGGAACGAATACCGGCGGGAGCACCCCGACGTCCCGCTCGTGGTCCTGCAGAACCGCTACAACCAGGGGTACGGCGGCAACCAGAAGATCGGCTACGCCTGGGCGGTGAAGCACGGCTTCGATTTCGTGGCGCTCGTCCACGGCGACGGCCAGTACGCGCCCGAGGAGCTGCCGCGCCTGCTCGCGCCGCTCGTGGCCGGCGACGCGGCGGCGGTGTTCGGCAGCCGCATGATGAGCCGCTGGGACGCCCTTCGTGGCGGCATGCCGCTCTACAAGTTCGTGGGCAACCGGATCCTCACCGCGTTCGAGAACTTCGTTCTCGGAACCGATCTCTCCGAGTTTCACAGCGGCTACCGCATCTACTCGACCCGCGCCCTCTCGGCCGTGCGCTTCCGCCTGAACTCCAACGATTTCCACTTCGACACCGAGATCATCATCCAGCTGCTCAACGCGCGCATGCCCATCCTCGAGCTGCCGATCCCCACGTACTACGGGACGGAGATCAGCCGCGTGAACGGCACGAAGTACGCCTGGAATGTCGCCGTGGCCACGCTGCGCAACGCGGCCCACCGGAGCGGCCTCCTGTACCAGCGCCGCTTCGATCCCATCTCTGAGGACAACCGCCACTACGACTCGAAGCTCGGCTATGACAGCAGCCATTCGTGGGCGCTGGCCGCCGTGCCCGACGGGGCGAGCGTGGTGGACCTCGGCGCCGGGCCCGAGGGTCTGGCGCCTCACCTCAGGAGCAAGGGCTGCCGCGTCGCAGTGGTGGATCAGTTCCCGCCGGTGAAAAGCCATCCGGACGTGGACGTCTTCGTGCAGGATCTCGAGCAGCCGCTCACGGTGAACCTGGCGCCCTACCGGTACCTCCTCATGCTGGACATCATCGAGCACCTGCGCGACCCCGAAGGGTTCATCCAGCGAGTCCGCACGCAGTTCACTCACGAGACGACCACGCTCGTCCTGACGACGCCGAACGTGGCCTTCGCGGTGCAGAGGCTGATGCTGCTCTTCGGGCAGTTCAACTACGGCAAAGCCGGCATCCTCGATCGCACTCACGCGCGCCTCTTCAC
>JBDSFL010000476.1:0-6739 GCA_039919545.1 Thermoanaerobaculia bacterium
AGCCGCCGAACGGCGAGGTCGGGTCGAATTTGTTGTAGGTATTCGCCCAGATCACGCCGGCCTTCAGCCGCTGCGTGATCTTGAAGATCTTCGAGCCCTTGTCCGTCCACACTCCCGCGGAGAGGCCGTACATCGTGTTGTTGGCCTTCTCCACCGCCTCATCCGGCGTGCGGAACGTCTGGATGGCGAGCACCGGCCCGAAGATCTCTTCGCTGGCGATGCGGAAGCTCTGGGCGACGTTGGTGAAGAAGGAAGGAGGAAACCAGAAGCCCCTGGACGGGAGCTTGCAAGCGGACTGCGTGAGCGTCGCCCCTTCCGATACGCCGGAGTCGACCAGCTCGCGGATCTTGTCGAGCTGCATCTTCGAGTTGATGGCGCCGACGTCGGTGTTCTTGTCGAGCGGATCGCCCAGCCTCAGCGTGCGGATGCGGTGCGCGAGCTTTCGCACGACCACGTCGTGAACGGATTCCTCCACGAGCAGGCGCGAGCCCGCGCAGCAGACGTGCCCCTGGTTGAAGTAGATGCCATTCACGATGCCTTCGACCGCCTGGTCGATGGGGGCGTCGGCGAAGATGATGTTGGCGGCTTTGCCGCCCAGCTCGAGCGTGAGCCGCTTGCCCGTGCCCGCGGCCGCCTTCTGGATCCGCTTGCCGACGCCGGTGGAGCCGGTGAACGCCACCTTGCGCACGAGCGGGTGCTCGACGAGGGCGGCGCCCGTGCGCCCGGCGCCCGTGATGATGTTCACGACGCCGGGAGGAAAGTCCGCCTCCTGGAAGAGGCGCGCCAGATGGAGCGCGGTGAGCGGTGTCGTCTCGGCGGGCTTGAGCACGCAGACGTTGCCGCAGGCGAGCGCCGGCGCGAGCTTCCAGGCGGCCATCAGGAGCGGAAAGTTCCAGGGGATCACCTGCCCGCAGACGCCGATGGGCTGGACGCTGCGTCCCGGCATCGCGTACGCGAGCTTGTCGGCCCAGCCCGCGTAGTAGAAGAAGTGCGCGGCGGCCAGCGGCACGTCGATGTCGCGCGATTCCTTGATCGGCTTGCCGCCGTTCATCGTCTCGAGAACGGCGAACTCGCGCGCCTTCTCCTGCAGCATGCGCGAGATGCGGTAGATGTATTTCCCGCGCTCCTTGGGCGCCATCTTTCGCCAGTACTTGTCGTACGCGCGCTGCGCAGCCTGCACCGCCGCGTCCACGTCCGCCTCGTCCGCCTCGGCGATCTCGGCGAGCTTGGCTTCCGTGGCCGGGTTGATGGTGTCGAAGTACTTCCCCGACTTCGGGGCCACGAATTTGCCGCCGATGAAGAGGTCGTAGCGCGCGTCGATCGCGAAGTGATCGGTCGACTCCGGCGCGGGAGCGTATTCCCACAGCCCGTCGAAATCCGGCGTGGGCGGGGAGGCGGGGCGATTGCGGCCGTTCTTGCGCGGCGCGGGGACGGGTTTGATGGATGCCATCTGCTAGTCCTTCGTGAATTCTTCGTCGGAGCGGTAGCGGCCGGTCGCTTCCTTCCGCAGCTGCATGAGGAGATCGTTCACGAGGCTCGAGGCGCCGAAGCGGAAGAGGTCGGGCGTGAGCCAGTCGGCACCGAGCGTCTCCTTGACGATGACGAGGTAGTGCATCGCCTGCTTGCTGGTGCGGATCCCGCCCGCGGGCTTCATCCCGATCTTCACGCCCGTCTCCAGCCAGTGGTCGCGGATCGCCTCGAGCATGCAGAGCGTGACGGACGGCGTGGCGGCCGGGTTCACCTTGCCGGTGGAGGTCTTGATGAAGTCGGCCCCGGCGGCGATGGCCAGGTCGGAGGCGCGCCGCACGTTGTCGTAGGTCTCGAGCTCACCGGTCTCCAGGATCACCTTGAGGTGCGCGGCGCCTGAGAGATTCCCGGAAGAGCCGTCGGGACGCTGACAGGCTTCCTTGGTCGCCACGATCTCGTCGAAGACCTGCCGATAGCGGCCCGAGAGGAACGCGCCGCGATCGATCACCATGTCGATCTCGTCGGCCCCCGCCGCCACGGCGCGGCGCACGTCGGAGAGCTTGACCGCGAGCGGCGCGCGCCCCGACGGGAACGCCGTCGCGACGCTGGCCACCTTCACCGCCGAGCCCATGAGCGCGATGCGCGCGATCTCGACGAGATCGGGGTAGACGCAGACGGCGGCGACGGACGGCACGGTCGCATCCTCGGGATCGGGGCGACGCGCCTTGGCGCACATCTGCCGCACCTTGCCGGGAGAGTCTTTCCCTTCGAGCGTGGTCAGGTCGCACATCGAGATGGCGAGGCGGATCCCCTGCACCTTCGTCGCCTTCTTGATGGAGCGCTTACCCAGCTGTGCGGCGCGCTCCTCGAGGGCGACCTTGTCGACCGGGGTGCCGGCGAACGGCGGGACGAAGACCGGATTCTGGGAAGCGGAATTCATGAGGTCCGCAAGTGTACGACCCTTCGCGTCTTCGCCCCTATTGGACCGGAGCGCCTTCAGACTGTTGCGAGATCGACCGCCGGCCCGCGGCCGCCCGGTTGGATCCTGCTTGCTGGTATCCTCGTTCGCAAATTTCGCACACCGATCGAGGAGGAAGATGTGGCCCATTTGACCGCTGCTGGGGTTTCTCGTTTCTTTGGCCAAGCACTGGTTCTCTCCGCTCTCGTGGCTGCCACGCGCGCCGCGGCCATCCAGGCGCCGGACTCGGCGGGAAAATCTGGCAATCCACAGATGGCGGACGCGCGCGTCGACCTGAGGGCCTCGTTCAAGCATGCGACCGAGTTCCGCTCGGCGGCCACCGCGGCCGGACTCTCGGGGGCTCGCAATCAGGCCGTCGCCGTCGGCGTCGCGACCGAAGAGCTCAAGAAGACGCTTCCCGGGCTCGAGGTCAGGATCTCGAATCTCACCGGCGCCGCGACGATGGTCTCGAACAAGAGAGGCTCCCTGACGGTCGCCGCTCCCGGGCGCGGCAGCGAATCGATCGTCCGGGAATTTCTCGCGACGAACCGGGGGCTCTACGGGCTCTCGGCAGCGGACCTGAGCGACCTCGTCGTCCTGGGCGACAGTCCGGGGGGCTCGAGCGGCCTCCGGATGCTCCGGCTGGAGCAGCGGATCAACGGGCAGCCCGTTTTCCAGAGCGAGACCCGGTTCATTCTCGCTCGCGACGGACGGCTGATCGAGAGCCTCGGAACCATGGTGCCTCAGGCTCGCGTTCTAGCTCCCGTCGTCGACCCGGAGAAGCTTCTGACCCCCGCCAAGGCCATCGAACGTCTCCTCGCTTCCGTCGGGAAGATCGGTGATCCCGCCGCGTTCACGATCACGAGCCAGACATCCGCCCGGATCGAGCTGGCCGAGAACGACGACTACGTGGCCGGCCCGGTCGTGGCCAGCCGGGTGCTCTTCCCGCTCGCGCCCGGCCTCCTCGTGCCCGCCTGGTCTCTGACCGTCTTCACCACGGGCCCGGAAGATTGGTATGCCCTCGTGGACGCCGAAACCGGCGATATCCTTTGGAGGAAGAACATCCGCGACTATGCCTCGACGCATGACGCGCGCTTCCGCGTCTTCGTGCAGGCGGACGGCAAGACTCCCGCCGACAGCCCGGCGCCGCAGTCTCCGAGCGCCGCGGCTCCGGGTTCGGGAATGCAGTTTCCCGAAATCCCTCTCACGATCGTGAACATGTCGGTGGTCCAGGACATTCTCGCGAGCCCCAACGGCTGGATCAACGACTGTCCCGGCGGGGTTTGCACGGCCAACGAGACCCAGACGCTCGGAAACAACGCCATCGCCTGCATGGATGCGCTGGGCGGCGGCAACGCGAACGTGTGCGACACCTCGGCCGCCTTCGTGGTCGATGGCAACGGCCGGCCGACCGGAAATCCCGATGGCAACGCGCGCAACCGGGATTTTCTCGGCATGGCCCCTCGCGACTTCCAGACGAATTTCCTCCCGCCGCCTCAGGGCGGAAATCCGGAAGCTGGTCAGACGACGACGGGGAACGGGACGAGCGGCACGGCCCCCATCGACGGCTTTCGTCGCGGAGCCATCACTCAGCTTTTCTACATCACCAATTGGTATCACGACCAGCTCTTCAAGCTCGGGTTCGACGAAGCCGCGGGGAACTTCCAGCAGACGAACTTCAGCGGCATGGGACTTGGTAACGACCGGGTGAATGCGGATGCCCAGGACAATTCAGGGACGAACAATGCCAATTTCGCGACACCGCCGGACGGTACCTCGGGCCGGATGCAGATGTTCCGGTTCACGGGACCGACCATCGACCGCGACGGGGGGCTCGACGCCGAGATCGTGATGCACGAGCTCTCGCATGGGACGTCCAACCGCCTCGTCGGGAACGCCGCGGGCCTCAACTGGGATCCGGCGCGCGGGATGGGCGAGGGGTGGAGCGATTTCTACGCGCTGTCTCTTCTCAACAACACGAACGCCGACAACCCCGACGCCCGCTACGCGAGCGGGGCCTATGCCACGTACAAGCTGCTGGGCCTGCTCGACAATTATGTCTACGGGATTCGCCGGTTCCCGTATTCGAGCGACATCACCGTCAACCCGATGACCTGGGCGGACGTCGATGACGTCACCTATGACCTGAGCGGCGGCATCGCCTCCACCCCCCTTCCCAATTTCACCGCCGGGGGCGCCATGGAGGTTCACAACTCGGGCGAGATCTGGGCGCTCACGCTCTGGGACGTGCGAAGCCGCGTCATCGCCGATCCGGCCGGGGCCAACGGCGTCGTTCCGACAGGCAACAGCACGATGCTCCAGCTGGTGACCGACGGGCTCAAGATGACGCCGATCAACCCGAACTTCACCGACGCGCGAGATGCCATCCTCGGCGCCGACTGCGCGACGAACGCGTGCGCCAACGAGAGCTCGATCTGGAACGGCTTCGCGCACCGCGGCCTGGGCTATGGCGCGCGGGCTCCCTATCGGGTCCTCGGGCGCTACGTCTCGAGCCACGAAGGGATTCACGAGTCCTTCCAGGTTCCGTTTCTCGACGTGGTGAACCCTCTCACCGATGTGACCATCGATGATTCCGCGACGAACAGCAACGGAGCGATCGAACCGGGCGAGCCGATCCGCATCACGGTCAAGCTCACGAATCCTTGGCGTGGCGCCACGCGCGCGGTGGCCGCAGCCACGGCCACGCTCGCGACCGTGACGCCCGGCATCACGGTCACGGATGCGAGCTCCACGTACGGGGCGATCGCACCTCAGGGAACCGCGACCGGGGACACGTTCCAGTTCTCCGTGTCTCCCTCCGTCGTCTGCGGCTCGTCGATCGACTTCACCATCACGACCGTCTCGACCCTGGGCACCACGGTCGCCTCCTTCAGCCTTCGCGTCGGTTCGAGAAACGGAACGGACGCCGTCGTGACCTACACGGGAGACCCGAATCCAGACCTGGTGATCGTGGACGGAACGCCACGCGGAGTCTTTCATCAGATCTCGGTGACCGACGATTTCGAGATCTCCAAGCTCACGTTCCGCGTCGGCGGCGTGACGCATCCGGGCGTCGGCGATTTGTCGATGATGCTCCGGTCGCCCGGCGGGATCGGCGCCGACAGCATCGCTCTCATCGATGGACTCAACGACCTGGGCGGCACGAGCATCGTGAACATGGTCATCGACGACACGGTTCCCTTGAACGCCGCGAACGACATGGTTCAGGCGACGACGGCCAGCGCGCCATACACGAAGTCCTGGACTCCGGTCTACAACGCACCGTGGGCCGCGCTCGTGAATCCCGCGCTCCCGGCCGACCCGGTCGGAATGATGACGAAATACAACGGGACGAGCACGAAGGGAACCTGGACGGCTCTCGCTTCGGACGTCTTCTCGGCTGCGCAGGGAGGGACCGCGGGTAACGGCACCTTCCAATCCTGGTCCATCCTCGTGACGCCCGTTCATTTCGACTGTGCCGCGGTCACCGTCGCTGCCACGCACTACACCGTGGTCGCGCCCCCGACCGCAACCGTGGGGACGCCCTTCAGCTTCACCGTGACGGCGCAGGATGCTTTCAACGGTACCGTCACCGGGTATTCCGGAATCGTTCACTTCACGAGCAGCGACGGGGGCGCCGCCCTGCCGGCCGACACGACCCTGGTCTCCGGCGTCGGAACCTTCAACGCGACACTGGGGACCTTCGGCGGACAGACGATCACGGCGACCGACACCGTGACCGCCTCGATCACCGGAACGAGCGGAACGATCGTCACGGCCACGCCCGTCGATCTCTTCCGCTTCCAGGCCGAGTAGCCGCACCGTCAGGCCGGGGCGCGAAGCCCCGCTCCGGCCTGACGGGCGCCTGCCGGAGGAAGCCCCTACTGGTACCGGAGCGCGTCCGAAGGCTGCAGGCGCGCGGCGCGGCGAGCCGGGAAGATGGACGCCGCGAGCACCAGCAGGAGGCCGACACCGAGGATCAGGACCAGGTGCAGCGGCTCGGGGCGGAAGGGCATCCAGGAGAGGTAGTAGACCTTGGCGATCTCGGGCGGGAAGCGCACCGCGTGGGTGGCGGTGAGCACCCAGCACGCGATCACGCCGAACACCACTCCGAGCAGGAGCCCCGAGCCCCCCAGAAAGAGTCCGGAAAAACGGAACGTGCGTGAGATGACGTCTGGCGTGGCGCCGAGGGCGGTGAGCACACCCACCTCGCGCGTCTTCTCTGCCAGAAGCACGACGAGCGAGGAGACGACCGTCCCCGCGGCCACGGCCACGATGAGCGTCAGCACGATGAAGAGCAGCGTCTGCTGCACC
>JBDSFL010000481.1:0-5680 GCA_039919545.1 Thermoanaerobaculia bacterium
GAGGACCTGACCCCTTCGGAGGCCACTTCGGAGGCCACTTCGGCCACGAGAGTGCGCAGCGTCGCCAGCTCGCACACCAGCTCGTCGAATTCGGGAAAAGAGGCGTCGCGCTCGAGGATGATCGGGACCGGCCCCGTGCGCACCAGCCCTCGGGACACGAGGGCGAACACGGCCGGGGGCACGGCATGGGCGTGGGTGTCGGCCCAGAATCCGTCCTCCAGCGTTCCCCCCGCCACATGAAACATGCCGACGCGCTCGAGCGGATACCGTTGCAGCAGCGCGTCGGGCGCGCACCCGGCATTCAGGGCGTTCGCATACAGGTTGGCGACATCGAGCAGGAGCTCGCAGCCCGTCGCCTCCAGCACCTCGGCGTAGAAGTCGCCTTCGTCCATCTCGTCTTCCGGGAAGCGGAAGGTCCAGGCGATGTTCTCGAGGAGCAGCGGGACGTCGGGCAGCACGCGGCGAGCCGCCGCCACGTTGCGCGCCACCGCACGCACGGCCGCGCGCGTGAACGGCACGGCGGTGAGGTGCCCGATCTCGCGCCCGCCGGCCGACGTCAACGCGATGTGCTCCGTGATGACCGGCGCGCGCAGCTCACGTGCGAGCGCGCCGAGGCGCCGCGCGTGCGTCAGGTCGATCCCTTCGGCGCTGCCGAGCGAGAGCTTCACGCCGTGAGGAACCACGGGCCAGATCTCCGCGAGCGCCCGGGCCTGGCGCCGCGCGTTCGGGTCGGCAAAGCAGGACTCGGCCACGACCTCGACGAAATCGGCCACCTCGGGTCGAGCCAGAAGATCCGAGACGAGCTCCGGCCGGAGTCCGATCCCCACTCCCTGCGGCGGCGCTCCGAGAGCAATCAAGGTAGGCAAGAAGCTAACACGAAGTACCGCTGCCGTTGGCTACACTCCGCTCCAGGCGGGCGGATGATTTCCGAGCGAGGCCGGACGGCGTGACGAACTTTCCACACACCGGGTTTCCTCCGACGCGCGGCTCGATGATCGACGCGGTGCGCAGCGCCGAAGCGTCGGAGAGGGAGCGCGGGCTGGCCTCGCTGGCGGAAGCGTACTGGCAGCCGGTTTACCGTTACGTGCGCCTGCGGTTCGGACGCTCGCACGAGGAGGCCGCAGACCTCACGCAGACGTTCTTCTTCGAAGTCGTCGAGAAAGGACTTCTCGCGCGCTTCGATCCGCGGCGCGGGCGACTCCGGACGTTCATCCGCGTCGCCGTGGACGGCGTGGTCTCGGACGACTGGACCGCCTCGCGGAGACAGAAGCGTGGAGGCGGGGCCGTCCATCTCTCGCTCGAAGAACCGCTGACCGGATTCCTCCCTGTCACGTCGCCTGACGCGCCTGACGAGCTGTTCGAGCGCGAGTGGGCGCGAAGCATGCTCGAGCGCGCGCTCGAGCAGCTGCGCGCCACCTGCGAGGCGTCCGGCGCGATCCTGGATTTTCAGCTCCTCACCTGCTACGACCTCGAGGATCAGGAGCCGGGCCAGTCGCGTCCCACTTACGCCGAGCTGGCGCGACGTTTCGACGTCTCCGAAACCACCGTCACGAACCGGCTGGCCGCCGCACGGCGTGGCCTTCGCAAGGCGGCGCTGGCCCTGCTGCGCGGAACGAGCGCCGGCGAGAACGAGCTGCGGCGCGACGAGCGGACGCTCTTCGGGGGGCGGAGATGAAGCTGTCCGACCAGGCGCTCGACCGCCTGAGGCAAACCCTGAGCGTCCCCGATCTCACCGGAACGCGCTATCGCCTGCTCGGAGTGCTCGGCGAAGGGGGTATGGGAATCGTCTACGAGGCGGAAGACACGCTGCTCGATCGACGCGTGGCCTTGAAGGTGCTCGACACGCCGGAGCCCGCTCCCGATCGGGCCGATCGTCTGCTGCGCGAGGCCCGGGTCCTGGCGCAGCTGGAGCATCCCGGCATCGTGCCGATTCATGACGCGGGAACCCTGCCGGACGGCAGCGTGTTCTATGCGATGAAGAAGGTTCAGGGTCGGCGTCTCGACGAGTGGCTCGAGGGCGTGCCGGGCCGGCCCGAGCGGCTGCGGCTCTTCCTCAGGATCTGCGAGGCGGTGGCCTTCGCGCACGCCCGTGGCGTGCTCCACCGCGATCTGAAACCGGAGAACGTGATGATCGGCGCCTTCGGAGAAGCGCTGGTCATGGACTGGGGCCTCGCCAAGGCGCTCGGCCGCGCCGAGGCACGGCCTCTGCCTCCGCCGGATGCCCTGACGGCCCTCCCTGCGGCGCGCACCGTCACCCCGCTCGGCGCCGTCCTGGGCACACCGGGCTTCATGGCTCCCGAGCAGGCGCGCGGCGAGGTCGTGGATGCTCGCGCCGACGTCTTCTCGCTCGGCTGCATCCTGAAAATCGTCCTGCAAGGCACGCCGCCCGACAGGACGCTCGCGGCCATCGTGGCCCAGGCGACCACGGAGACCCGTGAGCCGCGCATCGCCGACGTCGCGGAGCTCGGCCGTGAGATCACCCGCTTCATGGACGGCGAGCCGGTACGGGCCGACCCCGAGGGGCTGATGCGGCGCTCGCTTCGCCTGCTGAAGAAGCATCGTGTGGCGGTGATCCTGGTGTTCGCCTACCTCACGGCACGGGCCATCTCACTCTTTTTCGGCGCCCGCTAAAGGAATCCGGAAATTCGCGGAATAGAACCTTGAAGGAGAAACGACATGAACAAGGTGCTTCTCGGATTGCTCGTCGGCGCGGTGCTCGGGGTCTTCGACGGCCTGACCGCCTGGTTCACGCCGGAGGTGAGGCCGCAGATCGCCGGCATCATCTTCGGATCCACCTTCAAGGGGCTCGTGGCCGGGCTCCTGATCGGATTCGTGGCCCGCAAGACGAACTCGCTCTCCACCACGCTCGTCTTCGGAACTTTCGTCAGCCTGATGTTTGCCTACCTGGTGGCGCGCATGCAGGGTAAGTACTACTTCGAGATCATGCTGCCCGGCGCGCTCGTCGGCCTCCTGACCGGCTACGCCACCCAGCGCTACGGACGGTCCCCGCTCCCCGCGGAGTCCAGGAGCCTGTCCGTGTAATCCCGGGATCGCACGCATGGGGCTTGCGCGGCAAGATCAAGGCGCAGCGGCGTGTGATGGAGTGGTTCTCCTGCCACGTCGCTGCAACGCCGAGCTTGACCGCAACCCCCATGCGCCCGGAGGGTTCCGGCGGCGCGGGGCCGCCTGCGGCGTTGACGCTCCTCGGTGATGGCCCGCATCACCAATCGTCGCGTCGCCTTGCAGCCGACCCCGCGGCGCCCGGAATGCGATTCCCGGGATTAGACGGACAGGCTCCTACAGCGTTCCGCGCGAATCGCCTGAAACCCGGATCTGCAATTCCCGTAACCAGACAGAGGAGGTCAGAGCCATGAAACCAGATGTGAAACCGGTCCCCGACGGCTACCACACCGCCATCCCGTACCTCATCGTTCGCGGCGCCGCCGAGGCGATCGAGTTCTACAAGAAGGCGTTCGGCGCCACCGAGCAGTTCCGCATGCCGGATCCGAGCGGCCGGATCATGCACGCCGAGATCCGCATCGGCGACTCGGTGGTGATGCTGAGCGAGGAGAACATCGGCTGGGGCGCCAAGTCGCCGCTCACCCTGAACGGCACCGGAGCAAGCGTCTTCCTGTATCTCCCCGACGTGGACACGGCATTCCAGCAGGCGGTCGCGGCCGGGGGCAAGGCGCAGATGCCGCCCGCGGACATGTTCTGGGGCGACCGGTTCGGCAAGCTCGTGGACCCCTTCGGCCACGAGTGGAGCATGGCGACGCACATCGAAGACGTGCCGCAGGAACAGATGGCCGAGCGAGCGGCGTCCGCGTTCGCGGAGCAGAGCAAGGGCTGATTCGAGGGAGCCCGGGAGAGCGGGTCTCCTCCCCTCCCGGGCTCCACCTCACTCACGAGACGATCCTCTTTTCCGAAACCGGTGGAGCTCGAGACGACCCCCGGCGAGCGATGCCCCCCGGCACGCAAGGCGCTAGAATCCAGAGTGTTGATCGAGACCGTTTCTCACACGTGGGCAGCTGAAACCGACGACGCCAAGACCGCTTGGTTTCAGTCGCTCCCCCTCGAAGAGCGGATGAGCCTCCTCGTCGAGTTCACCGAACTGGTTCTTCAGAACCAACCGCGCGTGTGGGAACAGTCGAATGCTGAATCGTCTTCAGGGCGTATTCGCATCCTTTCACTCCCATAACGTTCGTTACGTCGTCATCGGGGGCATCGCCGCTGTTCTGCACGGCGTGCCCCGTGCCACGTTCGACCTCGATATCCTCATCGAAGCGACGACGGAGAATGGAGCGAACATTCTCAAAGCGCTCGAGTCGGCCGGTTTCGGCACGGCCACACTCACGACGGTCGACGATCTTCTCGCGCACGAGATCACGATTTTCAACGATCGTGTCCGGATCGACGTGCAAACGTTCACGCCAGGGCTCCTCTTCGCGGACGCCTGGGCACGACGGCAGACGATGCACTACAACGCCCAGCCGTTCTACGTCGCATCTCTGCCAGATCTCATTGCCTCGAAGAAAGCCGCAGGCCGGCCGCGCGATCTGGAAGACGTCAAGCAGCTCGAGCGACGCATCGCGACCGAGTAACGCGCGTCGCGTCGCACCCTCGGCGGAACCCCGAAGGGCGATCGCGCCATGGAACCGGAGAAGGCAATCCTGACCACGACGAACTCCACGTCGGACGACCGGGAGATTCCCTTCGAGCTCTGTTCCGCGTGGACGCCCCCCTACCTCAGGCCGAGAAGGCCTCCTGCAGCGCGAACTTGTGCGCCTTCACGGTCGCCGCGACATCGCGCGCCGTGTGCGCCGTGGAGACGAACATCGCCTCGAACTGCGCGGGCGCCACGAAGATGCCCTGCCTCAGCATCGCGTGGAACCAGACGCGGAACTTGGTGAGGTCGGACCGCTTGGCATCCTCGTAGTCGTCGATGGGGCCGACCGCGAAGAACGGGGTGAGGATCGAGCCGACGCGATTGATCGTGGTGCGCTCGGCGAAGCCCAGATCCTTCGCGGCCTTGTTCATCCCGCGCTCGAGCGCGTCGGTCGTGTCCTCGAGCTTCTTGTAGACCGCCGGGGTCAACGAATCGAGCATCGCGATGCCGGCGGCCATGGCCAGCGGGTTTCCCGATAGCGTGCCTGCCTGATACACGGGGCCATCGGGGGCGATGAGCCCCATCAGGTCGGCGCGTCCGCCATAGGCGCCCACGGGAAGGCCGCCCCCCACGATCTTGCCGAAGCACGAGAGATCGGGTTTCACGCCGTAGCGCTCCTGCGCGCCGCCCCGGGCGAGACGGAACCCGCTGATCACCTCGTCGAAGATCAGGAGCGCGCCTTCCTGGCGGGCAAGCTCCTGGAGCGCGCTCAGGAAAATGGGCTTCGGCAGCACGACGCCCATGTTCGCGGCCACCGGCTCGACGATGATGGCCGCGATCTTCCCCGGGTGCGCGGCGAAGAGCACCGCGACGGAATCGATATCGTTGTAGCGTGCCGTGAGCGTGAGGCTGGCCACTTCGTCCGGCACGCCCGGGGAGCCCGGGATCCCGAGCGTCGCAACGCCCGAGCCGGCGGCGACCAGGAACGAATCGGCATGGCCGTGGTAGCAGCCGGAAAATTTCAGGATCACGCTTCGCTTCGTCGCGGCGCGCGCGAGGCGGATGGCGCTCATG
>JBDSFL010000536.1:0-2896 GCA_039919545.1 Thermoanaerobaculia bacterium
CCGGGTCCGGGATCGCCTACGACGAAGCCGACCTGCGCCGCATCGGCGGCTCCGGCCTGGCCGCCAGTCCGACCACCGAGGTGCTCCTGGAGGAGTCGATCAAGGGCTGGAAGGAGTACGAGCTCGAGGTGATGCGCGACCACGCGGACAACTGCGTGATCGTCTGCTCGATCGAGAACCTCGACCCGATGGGCGTCCACACGGGCGACTCGATCACGGTCGCCCCGCAGATGACGCTCTCGGACGTCGAGTACCAGGCGATGCGCGACGACGCCAAGACCGTGATCCGCGCGGTGGGGGTGGCCACCGGCGGCTCGAACATCCAGTTCGCCGTGCACCCTCAGACGGGGCGGCGCATCGTCATCGAGATGAATCCGCGCGTGTCGCGCTCGTCGGCCCTGGCCTCGAAGGCGACCGGATTCCCCATCGCCAAGATCGCGGCCCTGCTCGCCGTCGGCTACCGGCTCGACGAGATCCCGAACGACATCACGAAGAAGACGCCCTGCTCGTTCGAGCCCACGCTCGATTACGTCGTGGTGAAGATCCCTCGCTTCAACTTCGAGAAATTCCCCGGGGCCTCGACCGCGCTCGGCGTGCAGATGAAGTCTGTCGGGGAAGTCATGGCGCTGGGCCGCACGTTCGCCGAGTCGTTCGGCTAGGCGCTGCGCTCGCTCGAGACCGGGCGAAAGGGATGGCTCGAGGGAAACTCTCAGGAGATGCCGCCCGCCGAGCGGCTGCGTGTGCCCCGCCCGGAGCGCATCTACGCCGTGCTGCAGGCTCTGCGCTGCGGAGCCACGACCGAATCGGTCTCCGAGATCACGGGCATCGACCGCTGGTTCCTCGACCGTTTCGAGGAAGTGGTCGGCGTGGAGCGAGAGCTTCGTCAGGCGCTCGTTCACGAGCCTGCCCTCCCGCTGGCCCAGCGCGCGCTCACGCCGCTGTTCCTGAGCTCCAAGCGGTCCGGCTTCTCGGACGAGGACCTCGCCTCCATCTTCGGCGGCACGGCCGAGGAGCTCTTTGCGATCCGCCAGGAAGCGGGCGTGATCCCGGTCTACTCGCGCGTGGACACCTGCGCGGCCGAGTTCGAATCCGAGACGCCGTACCTCTACTCCTGCTACGAGTCGGAGGACGAGGCCGCGCCGACGGACAAGCGGAAGGTCGTGGTGCTGGGCTCGGGGCCCAACCGCATCGGACAGGGGCTCGAGTTCGACTACTGCTGCGTGCATGCAGCCGAGGCGATCTCTCAGGCCGGTTACGAATCGGTGATGGTGAACTGCAACCCCGAGACCGTCTCCACGGACTACGACACCTCCGATCGGCTCTACTTCGAGCCCCTCACCTTCGAGGACGTGATGGCGGTCGTCCGCAAGGAGAAGCCGCTCGGCGTGCTCGTGCAGTTCGGCGGACAGACGCCGCTGAAGCTGGCCCATCCGCTGGAGCGCGCTGGCGTGAAGATTCTCGGCACGTCGCCCGACGCCATCGACCGCGCGGAAGACCGCGAGCGCTTCGGCCAGCTGCTGAGCGAGGTGGGGCTGCAGGCGCCCCCGTGGGCGACGGCCCGCACCTTCGACGAGGGAATGAAGGCGGGGCGCGCGCTCGGCTTCCCGCTCCTCGTGCGCCCGAGCTACGTGCTGGGCGGCCGCGCGATGCGCATCGCCTACGACGACGCGATGCTGGAGCCGGTGCTGCGCGAGGCGCTCGAGGCGTTCCCGGGCCGCCCCATCCTCATCGACCGCTTCCTCGAGGACGCGTACGAGCTCGACGTCGATGCGCTCGGCGACGGCAAGGAAATCGTGGTCGCGGGAATCATGCAGCACATCGAGGAGGCGGGAATTCACTCGGGCGATTCGTACGCCGTGCTGCCCCCTTACCGGCGCGTGCCGCGCGCGGCTCTGGGAGAAATTCGCGAGGCCACGCGCCGCCTGGGACAGGCGCTCGGCGTGGTCGGTCTCATGAACGTGCAGTACGCCATTCGCGGCGGCGAGCTGTACGTGCTCGAGGTGAATCCGCGCGGCTCGCGCACCGTGCCCTTCGTCTCCAAGGCCACCGGCATCCCGTTCGCGCGTCTGGCCGCGCGCCTGGCGCTGGGCGAATCCCTGGCCGACGTCGGCCTCACCGAGGAGCCGCCGCTGAACGGCTTCTCCATCAAGGCGCCCGTCTTCCCGTTTCGGCGCTTCGAAGGCGTGGACACGATCCTCGGCCCCGAGATGCGCTCCACGGGCGAGGTCATGGGACGGGATGCCAGCTTCGGGCTCGCGTTCCTGAAGGCCACTCTCGGCGCCGGCATCCGGCTGCCTGAGAAGGGCGCGGCGTTTCTCTCGGTGCACGACGGCGACAAGGACGCCATCCTGCCGATCGGACGCGAGCTGGTCGCCCTCGGTTTCCAGCTCCTGGCCACGTCGGGCACGGCCGCGGCGCTGCGCGGGGGCGGGCTCGTCGCCGAGACGGTGCTGAAGGTGAACGAGGGGCGCCCGAACGTCGTCGACCGCATGATCAACGGCGGGGTGCACCTCATCGTGAACACGCCGCTCGGCAAGGAATCCTTCTACGACGAGGTCGCCATCCGCCGCACCGCGGTCGATCGCGACATCCCGTGCCTGACGACGCTCTCGGCAGCCTCGGCGGCGCTCGAGGCCATTCGCGCCCGCGCGGGCGGGCCGATCCGGGTGACGCCTCTCCAGGAGGCACTGGCCTGAGCCTGCGCCCGCCGGATGCGGCGGTCCCTCCTTCGCGGGTGGGGAGCGGGACCGTTCTCGCGCTGAGCACGGCGGCTTGTGTCCTGGGAATCCTGGCCCTTCCCGTGGCGACGCGCTTCTCGACCCTCGCCCTCTCGGTGGGGCTGATCGGCGCGGGGCTCGGGTGCGGCTGGTTCCGCTCGGACGCCGCGCTCGTCGCC
>JBDSFL010000544.1:0-4513 GCA_039919545.1 Thermoanaerobaculia bacterium
AGCTCCTGCAGCTCGTCTCCCGTGCGGATCGCGATGATGGCGTGGTCGCGTCCCTCCGAGAAGAGGCGAACGTCCTCGGTCAGCTGCAGGATCGGACGGGCCACGCGTCCCGCGAGCCAGTACGACACCAGCGCCACGATGCCGAGCGCGAGGAACATGAGGAGCAGCGTGGGGCGAAGGGAGTCGGTCACCCGCTTCTGCATCTTGTCGTACGTGAAGACGTAGAGCACCGAGTACGGATGCCGCCCCCATTCCTCGAAGTAAGGGGAGGCGATGAGCAGCACCTTGCCGAGGCCGGGCACGACCGTGGACTTCTGCCACAGCTCGGGACGCGCGGCAGCGGTGACGAGCTCGGGATCCTCGAGCCTTCGGATCGGATGCTCCGGCAGGAGCGTCATGTCGGCGCTCTCGAAGGAGTCGTACAGGACCTCGCCGGAAACGGAGAGGACGAGGATGCGGTGCAGATCCTCGTTGAGCTTCATCACCTGGCGCACGATCTCGCGGAACTTGTAGGAGCCCGAGCGGTAGTAGAGGCGCCAGGCGTTGCAGACCTGGGTGTTGGTGGTCTGCGCGAACCCTTCGGCGTGGTTCTCGAGCATGGCGCGCTGGTCTCGCGCCCTCACGTAGATGAGCGTGCCCGCGACGATCACGAGCAGCGCTCCCATCAGCGCGGAGAGGATCAGGGCGAAGCGGGTCCGGAGAGAGCTTTGCATCCGTCAGTTCGCCTTCACGTCCGGCAGATAGATCTCGCCGTCGCCGCGCGGTTCCCAGGTGAGGCCCGCGGTGAGCGCGTAGCGGTCGTACGGGATGATGAGGGGAATCCACGGAAGATCGTCGACGACCCTCTTCATGAGCTGCTGCAGGAGATCGCGCCGCGCGGCGGTGTCGAGCGTCTTGGCGATGCGGTCCATCGCGGCGTCGATCGACGCACCTCCGTATCCGCAGCCGGACGGACCGCCGCCGCGGGCCGAGGTCACCGAGGAGCCGAAGTTTCCTTCGAACAGCTCGCTGGCGTCGCCGGTGGAGCAGAACCACCCGGCGAGGGACAGCTCGGTCTCGCAGCGGTTGACGCGCTCGTAGAACGTGGCGCTCTTCAACGGGCTCTGCGTGACGCGGACGCCGCTCTCACCCAGCTGCACGACGACCTCGTCCACCAGGGGGCTGACGCCCTCGATGTAGCTGAGCGTGAGGTCGAGTCCCTTGGCATGGCCGGCCTCCGTGAGAAGCCGTGCGGCCTTCCCTTTCTCGAACACGGGGACGGAAAGCGATGGGTTGAAGCCGATGATGTCCGCGGTGACGTACTGGCTCGCGGCGAAGGCCTGCTTCCCCGAGACCTTCTCCGTGAGCCGGGGATAGTCGATGGCGGCGTGAAGGGCCTCCCTCACGCGCCGGTCGGCGAGCGGATTGGCGGCCGAGGGCTTCATGTTGCAGACGAGGTAATGAACCGCGATGCCGGGGCGGGTGACGAGACGGAAGGCGCTGTCGTTCTCGTGCTCTTTCCAGGTGGAGCGGGAAGGGGAGAAGATGATCGCGGGGGAGTGCGCCTTGGCCGCCTCCCACTTGGACTCCTTCTCTTTCAAGTGCAGGAACACGACCTTGCCGAATGAAGGAC
Organism: Thermoanaerobaculia bacterium; assembly: GCA_039919545.1. Taxonomy (GTDB): domain Bacteria; phylum Acidobacteriota; class Thermoanaerobaculia; order UBA5066; family UBA5066; genus JBDSFL01. The sequence continues at coordinate 1,613 of JBDSFL010000544.1, forward strand.
GCCCGTCTCGATGCTCCGCGAAACCCTCGAGCCAGACGGTCTGCTGGGGAACCCAGCGCTCGAATCGGTATGGACCCGTGCCGATCGGATGCTGGAAGAAGGCTTTCTCGTCCCGTCCTTGGATCAGCTTCCGAGGCAGGATGTAGACGAAGGATAGGATGGACAGCAGACCCGCGGGGCGGTCGGAGATCACCTCGACCGTGCTCGCGTCCACGGCGCGAATCGACGTGAGGCCGGTGAGATAGGGGTAGAGCCCGGAGCTGGGCCTGGAACGGATCCGTTCGACCGTGAAGACGACGTCCTCGGCCGAGAGCGGGGTGCCGTCGTGAAATTTCACCCCCGGGCGGAGGTGGAATCGCCAGGTCTTCCCGTCCGTGATCTCCCAGCGCTCGGCCAGGACCGGGGTGAAGGAGAGCTTGCGGTCGTACCGGAGCAGAGGTTCGAAAACGTTCATCGAAAGCGTGTCAGTGGCGAATTCGAACTGCTGGTTCGGATCGAGCGAGAGCACATCGGACGACCAGACGACGTGAAGCACGGGCCCTGAAACATTGCGACCGCAGGCGCCCGGGAGAAAGCCGATGGCGAGCAGGAAGCAGAGGCGGAGGGCGGGTGCGATGGCTCGTGCGCCCGCTAGGTTCAACGGGAGGGCGCTGATCAGCGACGAATCGTCATCGGCTGTTCGTCTCACGAATTTGTGCTCACGAAGGACGCCGACATCTTACTCCCGACCCGTGAGGGAATTCGCGGTGGAGCGGCGGGATGAGCGGAAGCGATGGCCTGAGGGGGCGCGAGTCTGTAAAGTGACCGCCGTGCTCCAAGCTGATCAGGAGATCCAGCCGCGATGATGCTGCTGCCCACCGTGCTGCTCGTGACGACGCTCTCGGTCGGCGTTCTCGAGGGCGGGAGCGGTTCCTCGGTTTCAAGACCGTCGAGGACGAGATTCGCCGAGCTGCTTTCCGAGAGCAATGATCGGCTCACGGCCTTGCCGCCGAATCGTTTCACGCTTCAGATCGAGGTCGATTGCGCGGAGGCGTCCGTCTGGCGCGCCGTTTCGAACGGGAGCGCTTCGTCCCCCGTATCCGTCGTGCCGGTCGCCCTGTCGGGGGGCAGGGCGTGCTTTCGCGTCGTCGTGGGAGATTTCGCAGACCAGCGATCCGCTCTCGCCGCCATTCCCTCTCTTCCCGCGAAGCTGAGCGCGCCGACAAACCGGCCGCTCGCCGTGCCGCTCTCGGGGCTCGGGTTGAACCGGACGGCCCGGTCCGTCGAACCCGCGCCCGCGACGCCGCCTCCTTCCGCGATCGTCCGCCCCGGTCCGGAGAGGCCCGTCGCCGCTCCAGCTCCCACCGTGATCGAGACTTCGCCCACGCCGGTCCCCGTTCCGGTCGCGGCGACCTCGACTCCCGTACCGGTTCTCCAGCCGTTGCCGACTCCGATACCGGTTTCGGCGCCGCTGCCCACGCCGACGGCGGCACCCGCAGCTGTTCTCGCGCCGGCCCCCGCCCCGTCACCGTCACCGGCACGGGTGGAGCCCTCTGCGGCGCGACCCCGGATTCCGCCCATCACATCAGCCGCGGTTCCGGTCGACATTCCCGCTCCGGAACCGACGCGTGCTCCTCCCATCGCGCCCGTGGTGCGCACGCCGGCGGTTGCGGCGCATACGGAGACTCAGGTTGCCCGCCCGGTGTCTCCGGCCCCCACTGCTGCGCCAACCCTCCCTCCGGTCGCTCGAGTCACGCCGACGCCCGCCGTGACCGCTTCGCTTCGCGACTTCGCGAGCCGGATCAGCTTCCGCCGCGAAGGGAAGAAAGGATCACTCTCCGTGGTCGAATCTGGTCCGGGCGCTCCCCCTTCAGCGCGCCTCAAGCCGGGGCCACGATCAGAACCGCGCATCTCCACCATCACCCACGAGGGCCCCGACGCCTACGGCATGGTCTGGGTGAGCGGTCTCGTCAAGAATTCCGGTGACGCGGCTGCCTGCCTGATCACCGTCGACATCAAGCTGCTCGGGCCCAAGAATCAGGTTTTGGGGATGGCCAAGGCCGGTACCGCGGTGGAGCGGCTCACCCCCGGGCAGTCCACCCCGTTTCGCGGAGCGGTCCACCTGGACGCCCCCGGCTCGATTCCTCTCGAGACCCGTCCCGCCGCGGAGGTATCCACCTACGACGAATGCCCCTGATCGATGTACAAATTACAATTCTTGGATACTTGTACAAAACTCATTTTTCCCTCTTCTCAGGGAACAAACGATGCAAAACATCCTGTCCTACGAATCCAAGTTATTGACGTCAAAGCGTTTGAGTCATTCTGGTCGCAATGGATGCACATCGTGCGAATCCGGCTCTGAGTTTGCTTTCACCGTCGAAAACTGTCGGCAAGGGGAGACATGAAGTCTGAATCTGTATCTCGGACCAACGGCAGCCGGGCGCTCCCTCCTCGCGTGATGCGCCGATCCTCGGCCGCATCCGCTCCACATTCCCAGGCGAAGGAATTCGACCGGAGTCAGCTGCTTTCCGTTCTGACGCGCTTCAAGCGCGGTGACTTCTCCGCGCGTCTCCCCGACGACTGGACGGGAATGGACGGCAAGATCGCCGACACGTTCAACGAGGTCGTCGAGCTGAACGAACGAATGGCGCACGAGCTCGAGCGCCTGAGCCGGGCCGTCGGCAAGCAGGGGCGCATCTCGCAGCGAGCGTCCCTGGGTACGGTCCGCGGCGCATGGGCGGCGTCGGTCGACTCGGTGAACAATCTCATCGGCGACCTCGTCCATCCCACCAGTGAAACGGCGCGCGTCATCGGCGCGGTCGCCAAGGGCGACCTCTCGCAGACGATGGCGCTCGAGACCGACGGCCGGCCGCTGGAAGGCGAGTTCCTGAAGACCGCCAAGACGGTCAACACCATGGT
>JBDSFL010000620.1:0-6617 GCA_039919545.1 Thermoanaerobaculia bacterium
AGAAGAAGGGCCGCCCCCGAGATGGGACTCGTTCCGACGTCTCCCTCGACCACCGAGCTCGGCACGTCGGTGACTCCCTTCGGGCACTGCAGAGCTCCTCGACAAGGTCTCGGCACGAAGTGCTGAATTGATTAGGCAAACTTGACGAAACGAATCGCATCGTCGGTAAGCTCACCCCGTGACTGTGGAACAATCGGCGGGTGACTCTTCAACCTCTCGTCCTGCTCGTCCTTTCGTCGCCCCTTTTCCTTCGCCATCAGGCCTCCGCGCAGAACACGGCCCGCACTTCGCCCCCGAGCTCCTCCTCGGCGGCCCGCGCTCCCGATGTCGCCACGGGCCTGAAGATCGAACGCGAGCGCCTCGCCGGGTTTCAATGGCGCCTGAAGACAGAGATGAAGGTGGACGGCCTGCTTCGCATCGTGCGGGTCGAAGACGTTCATCTCGGGCCCGACGGCGGCCTCGTCCGCGGCAAGACGGTGAAGTACGACAAGAAGCCGCAGCCGACGCCGCTTCCTTTCAAGGACCCACGTCTGGCCCTGGGGCCGCCCGCCACCGACAAGGAGGACGAGGCGTTCTTCGAGCAGGCGCAGGATCTGATGCAGTTCTACTTCAGGCTCTCGCCCGAGCGGATCGGCCAGTGGGCCGCAAGTGCCGAACGGCTGGGCGCGGATCCGGATCGCCCCGGCAAGGTCCGCCTGCACGGACGGGGCCTCGGGCGCCCCTTCGACGACGCACTCGTCTATTTGAACGCCGAGACGAAGGCTCCGACGGAGATCGAGGTGAAGACCACGATCAACCCGCTCATGGTGAACATCGCCTTCATCCGTCTCTTCATCGAGCCGTTCACGCCGCCGGAAGCGGGAGCCGCACCGCTGCTGGTCCCCAAGCGCGTGTTCCTGACGATGGACCGCGGCCGCCGGCATGCCGCGGTCGAGATGGAGATGTCCGACTTCCGTTCCTGGCCCTGATCTCGGCTCAGAATCACAGGGTGGTCACGCCTTTCGGGTGGCGTCGCATCAGCACGAACGCACCCACGCCGACGAGCAGGACGCCGTCTGCCACGAGCACCCAGGGAGCGGGAACCAGCGTCGCGGCGAAGCCCGCGGCCAGGTTGCCCAGCGGCATCGCGCCCCGAAACGCCAACGAGTAGACGCTGACCACGCGCCCGCGCAGGCCGTCCTCGACGTTCGTCTGCACCAGCGTCATGAAGAGGGCGAACACCACCATCAACGCGGCGCCCGCCAGGAAAAGGAGCACGTAGGAGAGGTACGCGATGCGCGACAAGGAGAACGCCACCATCAGGGCGCCGAACGTCATCTGCATCGCCACCGCGATGATGCCCTTGTTCTGCACGTGGCCGAGCACGGCGACGCTCACGGCTCCGAGCACGGCTCCGATGCCGAAGGCCGACAGCAGCGCGCTGTAACCCTTGGCGTCACGATGAAAAACCTCGCGGGCGAAGACGGGAAGAAACGTGACCAGCGGCATGGCGCAGAAGCTCCCGATGAAAGAGAGCCCCACGAGCCCGCGCAGCGCTTCGGCATCGCGCACGGCCTTCAGACCGGTCTTCAGGCTGTCCATCACCTTTTCCTTCGAGCCCGCGATCGGCGCGCCGCGCTTGAGCAGCAGGATGGCGATGATGACGGCCACGAAGGAGAGCCCGTTCAGCCCGAAGCAGGCCGCCGCTCCCAGCTTGTAGAACGCGACGCCGGCGAAGACGGGGCCGATGACGCGAGCGAGATTGAACTGGATCGAATTGAGCGCCACGGCGTTCGGCAGGTCTTGCTTGTCCACGAGCGTCGGGACGAGCGCCTGGTAGGCCGGTCCGCCGAAAGACTGCGCCAGCCCCACCACGAACGAGAGGAGCAGGATCATCCACACCTGAACGGCTCCCGCGACGATCAGCACCGCGAGCAGAAAAGCCGAGAGCATCTGGACGAATTGCGACACGAGGAGGATGCGGCGGCGATCGAAGCGGTCCGCCAGGACGCCCCCGAAGAGCGAGAAGAGGAGGAAGGGGACGTCGCCCAGGAACGCATCCAGCCCCAGCAGGAACGCCGAGCCCGTCCTGGTCAGGATCAGCCAGTTCTGCGCGACCTCCTGCATCCAGGTACCGACGCTGGACATGAACGCGCCGCCCCAGAGCAGCCTGTAATCGCGGTACGTGAACGCCTTGAACGTCCGCTTCAGGGACGTCCCGATGCGATGAGCGCGCCCGGGCGGAATGGGCTCGATCGGGCTGGAAGTCATCGCGCGCGCGTCATTGTACCGACGCGGCGTTGGTGGACTCGCGCTTCTCCCATGTACGATGCGCGCAAGCACGGCCAGCTCGATGAAGACGGAACGCCTTTCCGCTCCTCCGCCCCCTCGTCCTCCCGGGAACGCGCGAGCCTCGAGCAGCGGCGACCGGGAAAATGGTGTGCGGCTCGTGCCATCCGACACCAGCCTCCTCATCCCGGCGGGGCCGGCTCTCCCCTACGTGCTGGCCATCCAGCGGAGCCGCGCTGGCTCGTACGGGGTCTCGCTCGTCATGGCTCTGCTGTTCATCCGGCTCGGCGTGCTTCACATTTCGGTCGCCCAGATCTTCGGTATCTTTCTGGCAGGTCTGGCCACAGTCGTGGCGTTCTATCTCCTCGCCCGGAATGCCCCCGCTTTCTACCGGCGCAATCATCTCGACCTCGTCTGGCTCCTCGGAGACGTCGCGCTCGTGAGCTGGGCGACGTCGGCCAGCGGGGGCTTCACCAGCCCCTGGTACATCTGGTACATGTCCAACGCGGCCGCGGCCGCGTTCCTCGAGGGGCGGCGCGGAGCCCTGCTCATCTCCACGGCCAACTCGCTCGCCTATTTCGGCATGCTCCTGGCCCGCGGAGAGATCCATTTCTTCGACGAGAACCTGTACGTGGCGCTCGCGCGCATGGCGTTCATCCACGGCGCGTCGTTCTTCTTCCTGCGGGGTGTCGCCGATCTCCAGGAAAAGCGACGGCTCATCAAGATCCTGAAGCAGGAGGAGACCCGAAAGGTCGAGGAGCTGACGCGGCTCACCACCGCCCTCGACCAGCGCACGCGCGAGCTTCACGAGGCCAATCAGCGCATCCGCGCCGCGGACCGCATGAAGAGCCGCTTTCTCGCGAACATGAGCCACGAGCTCAGGACGCCGCTCAACTCCATCATCGGATTTTCCGAGATCCTCGAGTCGAGGCTCGGCGAAACGATCTCCGACCGGCATCGGCGCTTCCTGCAGAACATCGAGACGTCCGGGCGGCACCTGCTGGCCGTCATCAACGACATCCTCGACCTCTCGAAGATCGAGGCGGGCCAGCTGCGGCTCACGCCGGAGGCGATCGACGTCCGCGCCACCGCCGAGGCTCTCGTGCAGACGATGCACGGCATCATCGAGCCGAAGCAGGTGGCCGTCGCGGTGGAGATCCCCGCCGATCTCGGCCCCGTCGAGGCCGACCCGCTGAAGTTCAAGCAGATCCTCTACAACCTGCTCTCGAACGCGGTGAAGTTTTCGCCGCCGGGCGAAACCGTCGTTCTGCGCGCGGCGCACGCGTCGGCCGCGTCGTCGCCGCTCGGCGTGGATTCGGTGCGGCTCGACGTGGTGGACCGGGGGCCCGGGATCGCGAGCGACCAGCAGGAGCTGGTTTTCGAGGAGTTCCGTCAGGCGGCCGGCGGCTCTGGATCGCGCGAGGGCACCGGCCTCGGCTTGGCGCTCGTCCGCTCGCTCCTGACGCTGCACCGAGGCTCGATCTCGCTCGAGAGCGCCCCCGGGCGCGGCAGCACGTTCAGCGCGTTCCTGCCGCTTCGCTTTGCCGGAGACGACCCGCGGGAGCTGCCGCTCGTGTCCGAGGACGCCTCGCTCTCGAGCGACGGGCAGCCCCGCGTGCTGGTGGTCGAGGACGACCCCCTGACCTTCGAATCGATCCGGCTCGCCCTCGAAGGAGCGTCGTACCTGCCGTTACAGGCCCGCACGGGGGAGGAGGCGCTCGAGATGGCGCGTACGCTTCGCCCGGCGGCGATCACCCTCGACCTCGTGCTCCCCGGAATCGATGGCTGGGACGTGCTCAAGTCGCTCAAGGCCGACGTCGAGACCCGCGACATCCCCGTGATCATCGTGTCCATGATCGCGGGGCGGGAGCTGGGGCTTGCCCTCGGCGCGGACGACTACCTGGTGAAGCCCCTCGAGCGCGACGCCCTGATCCGGCGGCTCGACGAGCTGGTGCCCTCGGCGGGCGCCCCGGCGACGCTCCTCGTCATCGACGACGACCAGCAGATCCACGACATGCTCGAAGCGTTCCTGTCACCCAGCGGCTACCGGCTCGAGCACGCGTACTCCGGAGCCGAGGGGCTGTCCCGCGCCGCGCGGGAGCCGCGGCCGGCGCTCGTCATCCTCGATCTGATGATGACGGGGATGGACGGCTTCGAGGTCGCGATCCGGCTGAAGGAAGATCCGCTCACCGCGTCCCTGCCCGTGCTCATCCTCACGTCGCAGGAGCTGACGCTCGCCGAGAAGGAGAAGCTTCGCGGCAAGATCGCAGGGCTGATGCAGAAGGCCGACAGCGTCTCGGGCCGGCTCACGCCGGTGATCGCCGAGCTCCTGCGGCGGCACCGGGCGGGCGCGGCCGCTCGCGACTGACCCGGGCTCCCTTGGCCTCCCTCGGCTCCTAGTTCGACAGGTCGTAGAGCGCGAACTGCGTGGTCGTGAGAGGCGTGGCCTTGTATCCCTTGAGCCGCTTGGAGTAAACGGCCGTGGACGCGCCGTTGAGCACCGGGAAGAAAGGCACGTCCTCGCGGGCGGTCTTCAGGATCGAGGCGAGCGCCGCGGGAGAACGCTTCTCGTGGTACTCGCGGATCGCGTCGTCGACGGACTTGCTCTTGTAGCGGCTCGCGTTGTTGCACGACGCGCAGCGATTCCCCGAGATCGCCCACGACGCCAGATGCACCTCGAGGAAATCGATGGCTTCGTGCGTGTCGGCGATCCAGCCAGCGAGCACGATGTCGAAATCTCCCTTGTCGAGCTTCTCGAAGAAGGTGGTGGTGCCGCCGCTCGGCATGACTTTCGACTTGATACCGATCTTCCCGAGCTGATCGGCCACGTAGCGGCAGATGCCGTTCGGGTTCGGCGCATAGGGCCGGGAGGTCCAGGTCTCCAGGATGTCCAGCGTGATCGGCTTGGCCACCTTGGAATCCTTCACGAGCGCCTCGGCGGCGGCGAGGTCGTAGGTCAGTCCGTCCGGCTCGAAGCTTCCCATCGCGGGAGGAAGCAGATTTTTCGCGGCGAACGTGGCGTTCCCGTCGAAGAAACGGCGCGACAGCTCGGCCCGGTCGATCGCACGCGCGATGGCGCGGCGGATCTTCACGTCCTGCAGGGGACCGGGCTTCTCGACCTGGAAGAAGAAGATGCCCGTGGATTTTCCCTGTCCGACGCTCACCTCGAGCCCCGGCAGCTTCGCGAGCTGCGGCAGCTCCTGCGCGGGGATCCCCGTCGCGTAGTCCACGTCGCCCCGCTTCAGCGCGTTCACCAGGCCCGAAACGTTTCCGTCCGTCGTGGGGCGGTAGACCTGGAACCGGATCTCGTCGATGGCCGGGGGCTTCAGGCACCGCGGGTTGCGCACGAGGACCATCGCGTTGAGAGACGCGTTCGGAGCCGGCATGTAGGGCCCGGTGCCGAGGAACTTGCCTTCTTTCTCCAGCTCGATCCCGCACGAGTTCTGGGAAAGCGTCGTTTCGAGCAGCGCATCCGGGGAGCGAAGCGCGAAGACGACCCGGGCCCCTTCGGCCCGGAGGGTGGCCTTCTCGCTCACGAGCTTGACGCGAGAGAGCGAGGCGACCGCGTGAGCGGCCGTGAAGGGCGTTCCGTCGGAGAACACGATGCCGGCACGGACCGGCGCTGACCACGTGAGCGGCCCGTCGGCGCGCAGGGGCGTCGCGAAAAGGCGCGGCTGGGTGGCCGTCGATCCCGGAGCGACGAAGTACGGGGTGTCGAACACCTGGGCGGAAACGAGGCCCGAGACGGAGTCGACCGTCTCTTTCGGATCCAAATTGAGCGGCGCGGCCGTGACGCCGACCCGCAGGACCTTCCGTTCGGCGGAGGCGCCGGGGAGGGCCGTCAACAGGAGAGCCGCGAAGACAGACCCGGCGACGAACGAAAGCGAACGCCTCGTCAGGGACATGCGTTTTCTCCTTCGAAGACAGTCTACGTCAGCGGCCTGCGGGAAAAAGCGGAACGCCCCCGGCTTGAACGGAAAGAAGTGATTCGCGTGGAGGGGTTCGGGGAAACCGGCGTCCGGGTTCCCCGAGATAAAAAAAGCCCAGCAGTCTTCCCTCTCCCGTGTCGCGCCTCAGGCGCGAGGAAGACTGCTAGACTGGCAAGCGGAAAAACGCAGAAGTCGCGCGGGCCGGACCTGTATGAAAGGCCCGAGCATGACAGTGAAGAGGCGTGAGGCATGAGTCTGAAGAAGGTGTTGGTCGTCGATGACTCGGAGCTCGTTCACAAGATGCACGGCCTCGTGCTTCAGAGATATCACGACTGCGAGATCCTCCACACGTACAACGGGAATCAGGCTCTCGACATGCTGCACAAGAACCCCGACGTGCAGCTCATCCTGCTCGACATC
>JBDSFL010000655.1:0-20953 GCA_039919545.1 Thermoanaerobaculia bacterium
AGGGACGCAACGATGGATGACGTAGCCGAGAGCGCCACAAAGGGAATGTATTGGTATGAGTGTTGGTGATGCTCCTGGCCGATGCGCATTGCCTGGCTGAACTGGGCTTGCTTCGAAGCAATATTGGCGCGTTGCGCGCTCGCCTGCGCGGGGTTGAGTGCGCCATCCGGCACAAACGGCCCTGAAAGACGGAGACCTACGATTATTCGGACGGAGCCGTTCCGACTGGCCGCCTCGAGAAGGCGTTCGTAACGGCTGGTTTGCGCGAGGGCCACTGGATTCAGAATCACGGAGCCGAGAGCCAAGGCCACCACGAGTTGCCACGCAGATGGACGAGGTCTCTTCAAAATGAGTGTTCTCATCTGATTCTGCCTCTCCCTACTGGAGTGAAAGAAGGACCAGGATTTCGCCGTGACCGCCGCTCAAGGGTTCAAGGGCCTTTCCTACGATCGTGCCGGGCCGATGGATGGACACACCAGCGACGTCGAACGGTTCCGACGTCATGGCCATTCCCTCGCAATCGCTCGTCACGAGAAGGTCACCGATGTGAATCGGTCTGCGCTGCGCATCGACCTTTACCTTGACGCGACCGGAGGTCGCCACCTTTGCGCGGTCCGCGCCCGGCTCGCCGAGCAGCAGGCCTGGCATCTCCGAGACGACTCCCGCGACTCGTACATCGTACGCCTTGGCCGAACGCGCGACCGTATTCGAGATGCTAGCGTCGAGCACTACAACCGTGCCGGACGCCAAGAACTCGCGCACCGGTACCCATTCAGCCACGTCCTGATACTTTGCAGCGATGTTACCGGTCACGGTTAAGTTGCCCGTGACGATGCCGTCACCCTGCACATCAAGCGAAGCGGAAGGAGTCGAGGTGCCGATGCCAACATAGCCGTTCGTGGCGATGCGAAGGCGTTCGACACCGTTAGTAAAGAAGAGAAACGGAAGCACCGGCCCATTGCCGAGTTTGTTGACGACAATCCCTGCGTAGTTGTTAGATGGCGAGCTAATGAGTGTAATGCCTGCCGCACCCCCGCCATTGACCCCCGCCCAGTGTTGCCAAATCGAATTGCCGCTCGCTTGAGATTCAAAGACCACGTCGTTCGAACCATATGATCCGAGAAGACCGAGGCCCCCGAGAACGAACTTATTCGTGGCGACGGTGAGCGCCGCTCCGGGGTACGCAGTGCCGATTCCTACGTTGCCACTGTTCGTATTGTAGATATCGTTACCGTTGGGAGCCCACTGGGCGCACGCTGGTCGGGAAGCTAATGCGAGGAGCGCGATGGCGAGAGGAAGGAGAGAGCGACGTGTCATCATCTGATGCTCACTTTCTTCTAGGAATTGCTTTTGTGCGTATGGATCGCGATTGTCGAGTGAACTTTTGGCGCCGTAGTCGCCCGGTACGGTTTCGAGGGGATGGCAACTGATTTTTGCCGAAAGTACCGCAGCGACTACTCGTGAAAGATGGTGCTGAAAAAGTCGTCCGGCCGTGATGCAGGTGAATGCGACTCAGAGCGAAGGGCCGTTCGATTCTCTCGGCCGTAGAACTTTCTATTACAGACTCTTCAGAGCGGGCATGGCACCGAGCACTGCATCGAGATCATGGCAGTTCAGCACTGAGGTCGCCGAGCCGAGGGCCGGCTCCAAATTGGTAGAAGACAGACGATGGCATGATGGCTCCCGCCGGCGCCGGGTTGCGGAGCCCGGCGCCCGGCGCCGGCCGTCGAGAGTGTGAGGCGCCACGGAAACTGCCCCCGTACGCCAGTAAGTGCGCCCCCTAGGCCGGACCTGAGACAGGGAGGGCGAGATAGTGGAGACAATCAGAGGAGCACTCTCCGGGCTGGAGGTGCCGATGGTCGATAGGGAGACCGTGGCCGGGATTCGAGGATTGCGGGCAGCCGGCTGGGGAGGGTCGCATTGGGGAGCTAGGAGTGAGGGCTCGGTCTAGACCCGCAAGGGTACAAGCCTAATTCATGTGAGTCATTTTTCACTTTCGCTAGCCGGCGATAATGATTTACATGCGCACACACGGCACCCCGCAAGGCGGCTACGCAACCGCATTTTTGCCGAGGCTAACCAGCCGACTGTCGTTGGTTCCAATCGGATTGAGCGTATCTGTTCGAAATGCAACGCGCTCCAAGCAGGGTCGTATCGGAAGCATGCCCGTCGAAAGGCGAGGGGCCCTCGTCTGGGTACACGTGCCTTCAAGATGTTCAATTTGTCGGACTCTGCCCGGATGGAAGGCAAGTCTCTCAAGAGAAGGGTTGCCACGCGGACCACCCGCTCATTCGCGATTACAACGCACTACTTAGCAGCAACAACCACAACGCTGTTGCGTTGAAGGAGACCTCAATGCGAGGACTGACTCTGTCATTCATGTTTGCAGTTTCACTGGTTGGTACCGCCACGGCTCTCGCAGAATCGCCGAAAGATTTTGAGAGGAATCTGACCAGATCTGGGAAGAGGGATGCGAAGGTGGTGCGGATCGATCTAGAGAATCGGCGCGCCTATATTCCGGAGGGTACTGTCCTTCCGGCTGGATTGCAGATCCGGGCATCTCGGGAAGGTGCAGTTCAAGATGACAATATCGAGAAAGCACAGGCGCGCTTGATTGAGCTGAAAAAGACTCAGCCGTTCGTGATCGAATATGCATCGACTGATTCATTTAGTGGGAATGAAGCAAATAGGACGAAAGGCGCGCCTTTTTCGAAGATTACGTCACTGGCCGAATACTGCTACAACAGCAGCCAGCTAGAGGTTCGAGACGTGAACAACAATCTCATCTTCGAGTCCATTTACTGCGTTGACCCTTTTGGTGTGACGGAGGGAAATTACGCTACATGGAGACACGGCGCAATTATGTATAACTGGGGCCATGATTCAGCGTATGCGTATGTCACAAGTGGAAACGGCAATTTTGAATGCACGAATTCAGGCGGATACTTGGGCGGCGCCCAGTGCTCTGCAACTCACTATTCGCTGCTCCATTCCTATCCGGTGAGCACGGTGGATACCGGCGGAAGCGTGAGTGACTTCTTCCCATTTGATGTAGAAAATTATCTTGTCACCTTTGATGTCCACTACGATTAGGAGCTGACTGGAACTTGTTCGAGTGATGGCGGGCGCTTCCACCGCCGTCACCCACATTCCACTGGAGTAGGACGGGAGCGCCGATTGGCTAGGGGAGCCCGGATGAGCCGGTTAGCGTGTCCCGATTCCGCTGAAGATCAAGTACGGATTCACGACCAGCGCCTTCCAAGTCGACTGCCCCTCCACGTCGCGGAAGATCGCGAAGTGCAGGTGCGGACCCGTGGAGTGCCCCGTCGAGCCCACTTCGCCCAGGGCCTCGCCCCTCTTCACGCGGTCGCCGACTTTCAGGCCATCGCGGTGACGCGCCAGGTGCGCGTAGTAGAAAGTGAAGCGGCCGGACTCGTCTCTCAGGTAGCAGACGTTCCCGCCCTTCTTGTCGCGACCGAGGCGCTCGACCGTGCCGTCCACGACGGCCACCACGGGCGTGCCGCGCGGCGCGGGCAGGTCGATGGCGTGATGACGGCGGTGGCGGCCCCGCGGTGCGTTGAACGAGTCGCGGAACTTCTCGGAGGGGAACTGCTCGATCGGTAGCGGAAAATCTGTCTGGAAGAGAGCGGAAAGATCTTCCTCCGCGAGTGAAAAGGGGCGACTGTCGGACTTGCGGACGACGAGACCCTTCACGGTGCGCGTGAGGTTCTTCCAGAACGAGCGGTGAGCCGGAGACTGGAGCTCCGTGACGGAGTTCGGGAGGACGCCGGAACGCGGGAGAAGCGAGTCGACCGGTGCTTGCGCTCCGCCATCTTCGCTGTCGTCCTCGTCCTCGTCGTCGCCTTCGTCCTCGCCGGCCGCCGCCAGCTCCGCGATCGTCAGCGGGGGGACCACGCCGCCGCCGCGTGAGAGCCAGGCGCGATCGGCAAGGTCGGCCGTGGCGTAACACGCACCGTCCTCGGGATCGCGCACGGGGCACGCGGAATCGGGCCCGGTCGCCGGAGTGGCGGTGAGGCCGAGTTGCGGCTTGTCGTGTGTTCCGGAGGCTGTGGACGTCTCCGTGGCGAGGGCAGGAACGGCGAAAGTCGCGGCCAGGAGCGCCGCCGTCGAAAGGGAGATTCCGATGCGAGTCAGCCGGCTTCGTGTCCGCTGGGTCGCTCGGCGGCCCATCAGCTCACACGCTCCAGGTAGGAATCGTCGCGTGTGTCGATCTTGATCGTGGTGCCCACCTCGACGAACTGGGGCACCATCACCGTGAGGCCCGTCTCGAGCTTCGCCGGCTTGTAGGAGGCGGAAGCGGTGGCGCCCTTCATGCCCGGGTCCACCTCGAGGATCTTCAGGTTCACGGTCGTCGGCAGCTCGACGGCAACGGGGGTCTCGTCGTGGAAGTCGACGCTGATGACTGTTTCCGGAAGCAGATACTTCATGGCATCGCCCACGACCTCGTCCGAGAGCGTCATCTGGTCGAAGGATTCCTGGTTCATGAAGTGGTGGCCTTCGCCATCCGAGTACAGGTATTGCATCTCCTGCGTGTCGAGAGAGGCTCTTTCGACGCGATCCGAGGAGGAGAACCGGTGCTCGTTCATCGAACCCGACTTGAGGCTGCGCAGCTTGGCCTGCACGAAGCCGCGGAGGTTGCCCGGAGTCTTGTGAATCACGCTATGCGCGCGATACAGCTCCCCGTTGTAAACGATCACCATTCCGGCGCGGATCTCTGTTGCGGAAATCATCTCGGTCCCACCTGACTTCTTGGTCTGGGCCCGTTCTGGGCCGGCCTGACTGCGCCCAACCCTGGGCGGGACGATCGAGATCCCCTGGGGTACTTACGACCCGTTGGCGATCTGCCGCGATGCCGGCCCTCGAAGGGCCCTCGTGATCCGCCGCACACTTTTCGGTGCACGACACGGACTGGCGCCCGAGACACGCCGACGCGAGGCTACCGAGTCCCCCCAGAAAAGGCAAGCGGGGCGGTTTGACCGCCCCGCTTCGTTCCAGAAGGCCGGAAAGGCCTGGAAAAACTAGTCGGTTCTGTCGAGGAACACACGCGCCCCGGTGATCGGGTGTGCGTCTTCTCCGAGGGTGAGCCCGAAGCTGCGGGTCAGGGGGTGAAACTGCCGCTGGGCGGCCCACATCTCGGAATTGAAGATCTCGGCTCCCCAGGCGATGGTCTCGACGGGCGTGAGCGGGAAGGCGCTGAGCGGATAGCCGCCGGACTGCGCATTGCCGTTGAAGAAGAAGGGCGAGAGATTAGGCCGAGGGATGTTGTTGCCGTAGTTGTCGTTGATGAAACGGATGATCTCGTCCGCGAAGATGGCATAGCCGAGCGATGTCGGGTGGACGCCGTCATAGGAAAAGAGGCCGCCGGAGAGGAACGACGTAGTGACGGTCATGCCGCCGAACTCGCGGCCGTTGGCCTTGAGGTCGTCGAAATAGGAGCCGACGTTGAATACTTTGTACCCGTTTGCCGTCGCTGCCGCGACGATGGCGAAGTTGTACTCGGCCGTGCGCGAGCGAAGGAGGGACACTTCCTCGGGGTAGAGCACGACGCCCGGAATGCCCGCGGCGGCGATCGCGCTATCCGGAAGAGGCTTGTCGCAGTTCGTGCGCAGCGGCGAGGTGGCCGGAACGCCGCCCGCATTGAGGACGGCGCACGGGATCCCGAAGCCGCTCGGCAGGAAACCGGCCGCATTCAGCGTCAGCAGGCTGTTCGCCGGGATCGGCGCGATCGCACTGTTGTTGTTGCGCGAGGAGAGATACGTGAACGGAGCCCCGGTCGCCGGGTTGATGACAGGCTGGCCGCCGACCACGATGAAGGGGGGAATGGTGGACGTGAACGGAATCGAGGCCACATCGGGAACCGTGAAGAAGATGCCCTTGCCCGTTCCGCCCTGGGCGGCCTTGAGGGTCTGCGCGATGGTATTGATGTCGGTCGTGAAGGGTGCCGCCGGGGTCAGCGTGACGCCGTCGATGACGGTGCCGCTGGTAGCCGCGCCGAGAACGTCGTTGTTGCCGATGAACACCGTCACGAACGTGGGGCGAAGCGAGGCCGCCTGCTGCAGCGCCGTGGTGCCGCCGCCGAGACCGCGAAGCACGAGATCGGTCAGGGGATTGCTGTTCTGGACCGCCGCCTTCGTGGTCGTCACGTCGTGGATGTTGTAGCCAGGCACGGCGAGATTGTTGTAGGGCCGGGCGAGCGTCAGGTTCAGCGGCTTGGGATCGCTCACCTTCCGCGTGAACGCGGGAGCGAGGCTCTGAAGGACGAGGCAGCCTTTGCCGGCTCCCACGCCGGATCCCACGCCCGGCTCATCAAGCAGCGGCTGCTGGAAGTCGGCGGCTCCGGCCTGTCGGGCGATGATGGCGACATAGGAGTCGATCTGGCCGTGCTTGACCCAGCAGCCGTCGGTGAACCCGGCGGTGAGCGAGTCACCCAGGGCCACGTACGTCGTGAAGTCGGCCTGCTGGGCCTGTGAAGGGAGCGCGGATGCGCCGAACGCGGCTGCGAGAGCCAGCGCCGCGGCGGTCCGTCCGAAAGTGGATTTCTTCATGTGTCTTTGCCCTCTTCCGTTAGAAGGTGTGCCGGAGGTTGAACGTGATGAGGTCGGCGAACGTCTTGTACGTGCCGTTGAAGTTGTCCCGGTTCGTCAGCGTCGTCCGCTTGTGGAAGAAGAGCGCCAGGTTCGAGAGCTCGACGGTGGTCGACTCGCCCATCTTCAGACCGAAGCCGATCGAGACGCCCGTGCGGTTCGCATCGGGAAGCAGCGGGGAGACGTCCGTGTCGGGCTGGGGGGTCGTGTCGATGAGGAGACCCGCGTTCAGGTTGAAGCCCTTGCTGACGCGGTAGTCGAGGCCGCCGCGGAAGGTCCAGCTGTTCTCCCAGTTGTGCACGAGCACGCTCTGGGGAACGGGCTTGTTGTCGACGGTGTCGAAGTGGAGAACCGTCTGGTCGAAGACGTCCCAGTTGGTGTAATCGGCGTCCAGCTCGGCCGTGAGGCGTTCGGTGAAAGCGTACGAGACACCCATCTGGAGCAAGCCCGGGAACTGGACGGTGGTCTGCGTGGGGACGGCGACGTTGAACGGGAGCCGGCTCGCCAGCACACCGTTGAGCTGCGCGTTACCGGTGTTCAGCGGGTAGAACGTGCTGTTCCCTTTGAAATCGATGTCGACCGCGCCGTGATAGGAGGCGCCGATCTTCAAGCGCGGGCAGGGCTTGAGCTGGATACCGGCGGCCCAGGAGAGCGCCGACTGGAAGCCGTCGCCCACGATATCGACGTGGGCCGCGTCCACGAAGCGGTCGGTGAACGGGTTGAACACGGGGATGTTCCGCTGCAGCTTCACATCGCCGATCCGGAGCTCAGGGCCGGCGCCGATGGAGAGCCAGTCGGTGACGGCGTACGAACCCTGGAGCCCGATGGCGAACGTGCGGAGATCGACGCGCTGGGACAGGAAGCGCCCCGCGAACGTGTCGGGATCTTCCCAGGCCGTGGACAGGCCGTAGGGAGACCAGATACCGAGGGCGATGTTGAAGCCCTTGGCGATGGGCGCCGCGATGTAGATGTGCGGCGGAAAGAAGATCTGGGTCTTGAAGTCGGCCTTGTAGCCCTGGCCGGGGTACGGGTTCGCGCCCTCGAAGCTCGAGAAGTACGGGATGAGCGTCACACCGGCCATGACCACGAGCTTGTCGTTGTCGGCCAGGCCCGCGGGGTTGTAGTACATCGCGGAGGGGTCGTCGGCGAGGGCGGTGAAAGCGCCTCCCATGCCGGTCGCCTTGGCGCCTTTTTCGTGAATTGCGAATCCGCCCGCCAGGACGGACGAGGAAGCCAGCATGGCCACTCCCAGGAGCGCGACCGTACCGAACCGGGACCACCGATTCCCACTTACCACCAGAGCCTCCTTCTTTCGCTCTTGCGAGCTACCATCTTTGTCGTACTTTCGAGAATGTTTTATCGGGCACATGCCCGAGTCAAGAGATCTTAGCAGCCGCTACGAAGCTGGGTTCGGTCCAGGGACTTTCGCCCTCAGCACGGGTGCGAAATTTCCGGGGCGCGACGCCTCGCGCGCCGCCCCCGCCTCGTCCAGGCGACGAACCGGCGTGGTGTGAGGCGCGTCGAGCACGATCCTGGGCGTCTCCTCGGATTCCTTGGCGATGGCGATCATCGCGTCGGCGAAGGCATCCAGCTCCTCACGCGGCTCGGACTCGGTGGGCTCGATCATGAGAGCGCCCGGTACGATCAGCGGGAACGACATCGTGGGCGGATGGAAGCCGAAATCCATGAGCCTCTTGGCGATGTCGATGTTGTGTACGCCGTGCGCCACCTGCCGCTTGTCGGAGAAGACGACCTCGTGGTAGCTCGGCGCGTCGTACTTGAGGTGGTAGAAGGGCTCGAGCTTCTTGCGAATGTAGTTCGCGTTCAGGACCGCGTTCTCGGCCACCTCGTTGATCGTGCTCCCGTACGAGCTGATGTAGGTGAGGGCGCGCACGAGGACGCCGAAGTTCCCGTAGAACGTGCGCAGCCGCCCGATGGTGTCGGGGCGGTCGGTATCGAGGTGGAACACGTCTCCGCGTCGTTCGATGGTCGGCACGGGAAGGAACGGGACGAGCGCAGCCGCCACGCCCACCGGGCCGGCGCCGGGGCCGCCGCCGCCGTGAGGCGTCGAGAACGTCTTGTGCAGGTTCATGTGCATCACGTCGACGCCCATGTCGGCCGGGCGCACCTTCCCGACGAAGGAGTTGAAGTTCGCCCCGTCGAGATAGAGGAACGCCCCCTTGGCATGCACCATCTTCGCGATCTCGAGGATGTTCTCCTCGAAGACGCCGAGCGTGTTGGGCACGGTGATCATCAGCGCGGCGACGTCTTCCGTGAGCTTGGCGGCCAGCTCGGCGAGATCCAGGGTGCCGCGCGACGACGAGGTCAGCTCCTGCACCTTGTATCCGGCGAAGTGCGCGGTGGCGGGATTGGTTCCGTGCGCGGAGTCCGGCACCAGGATGAACTTGCGCGGGTTCCCCGCCTTCACGTGGGCCGCGCGGATCATCAGCGCTCCGGTGAGCTCGCCATTGGCGCCCGCCGAAGGCTGCAGCGTGATGCGAGCAAAGCCAGTGAGCGCGAGCAGATATTGCTCCAGCCGCCACATCAGCTCGAGGTTTCCCTGCGCGAGGTGCTCGGGCGTGTAGGGGTGCGCCTCGTTGAAGCCGGGGAGACGGGCGATCTCCTCGTTGATGCGGGGGTTGTGCTTCATCGTGCACGACCCGAGCGAGTACAGGGCGGTGTCGATGGCGAAGTTCAGCTGCGAGAGGCGCGTGAAGTGGCGGACGACGTCGACTTCCGACGCCTCCACCTCACCCGCCACCTCGGTACGGTGCTGCTCTCCGAAGAGGGCCGCGGGATCGGCTTCGGGAACGTCCAGCGCGGGCAGGAGCACGCCCTGGCGGCCCGAACGGGGCACGTCGAACAGCGAGCCGAAGCGCCGGCGTCGATCGAGCTTCTCGCCGGCCGGTCGCGCCGGAGGAACGGCGCCCAGGTTTCCGTGATCGCTCATCGAAAGCTCCCGAGCACCTGAAGGAAACGGTCCATGTCGCTACGTCGCGTCCGCTCGGTCACGGCCACGAGCAGGAGATCGCTCCAGTCGCGCCGCTCGGGAGCGAGGCGATGGAGCGGCACGCCGCCGAGGATCTTCTCTTTCTCGAGGCGCGCCAGGAGCTCGAGCACGGGCACGCCGCTCACGAGCGCGAACTCGTTGAACGTGGCGCCCGCGAAGGCGAGGCGGAACGGAGCCTTCAGCTCGCGGACGCCCGCCTTCAAGTACTCGCACTTCGACACGCACTGCAGCGCCGTCTGCCGCAGCCCGTGCTTGCCCAGCGCGGCGAGCGTCATCGTGGCGGCGAGCGCGAAGAGGCCCTGGTTCGTGCAGATGTTCGAGGTCGCCTTCTCGCGGCGGATGTGCTGCTCGCGGGTCGAGAGCGTCAGGCAGAAGCCCGGGTTCCCTTCCGCGTCCGTCGTGCGCCCGACGAGCCGTCCGGGGATCTGCCTCTTGAAGGCGTCGCGGCACGCGAGGAAGCCGACGAGGGGCCCGCCGAAGGAAGGCGGCACGCCGAACGAAGCCGCCTCGCCCGCGGCGATGTCGATGCCGGCGGCCCCGGGTCCCTTCAGGACGGCGAGAGAGAACATCTCGTTGACCACGCCGATGGCGATCGCGCCGTGCGCATGCGCCGCGGCGGAGGCGGCAGCCCAGTCTTCCACGACGCCGAACACGTTCGGCGACTGCACCACGACGGCGAACGTCTGAGCGTCCACCGCATTCCTCAGCGCCTCAGCGCTCGTCTTGCCCGTCTCCGCGTCGATCGCCACCTCGACGAGCTCGAAGGGGAAATTCGCGAGATAGGTGCGCAGGCAGTGGCGATATTCGGGATGAAGCGCCTCGGAGACGACCACGCGGGTGCGCTTCTTCACGAGCCGCTCGGCCATGAGCACCGCCTCGACCGTGGCCGAGGCGCCCTCGTACATCGAGGCGTTCGCCACGTCCATCTCGGTGAGGATCGCGATGTGCGACTGGAACTCGTAGATGGCCGTCAGCGTGCCCTGCGAGACCTCGGGCTGGTACGGCGTGTACGCGGTGAGGAACTCGCCACGCGTCAGGAGCTGCGAGACGAACGCGGGCGAGTGGTGGGCGTAGAGCCCCGCCCCCAGGAACGACGCCCAGGACGAGACGTCGGCGTTGCGGGCTGCCAGCGCACCGAGATCGCGCCTGACCTCGATCTCCGACTCGGGGGGTGGAAGGTCGGGTGCGCCCTTGCGATAGACCTGCTTGGGCACGGTGGCGAAGAGATCGTCGATGTGGGCCGCGCCCACGGCGGCGAGAAGCTCGGCCCGCTCGGCGGGGCTATTCGGGATGTAGCGCATGGGACGTTTGGAATCAGCCCTTCGACTCTTCCTCGATGAACTTCTCGTAGGCCACGTTCGACAGCAGCCGCTCGAGGTCTCCCTCGGAGGAGACCTTGACCTTGAGCAGCCAGCCTTCGCCATGCGGGTCTTCGTTCACCGCGCCGGGCTCGTCGGCCAGCACCTTGTTCACCTCGGTGACCTCGCCCGTGATGGGGAGGAACAGCTCGGAGACGGCCTTCACCGATTCGATGGTGCCGAATTCCTGGCCGGCGTCGAAGATCTCGCCGATCTCGGGCATGTCGACGAACACGACCTCGCCCAGCTCTTTCTGCGCGTGGTCGGTGATGCCGATGGTGCCGATATCGCCCTCGACCCGGATCCACTCGTGGCTCTTGGAGTAAAGGCGGTCATCCGGGTATGAGCTCATAACGTCCCCTCGTCTGCTTTCCCGGCGGAGTTCAGGCCGCCAGGACGTTCTTGGGTCAGGAAGAACTTCGCTTGTAAAAGGGCGTCGGCACCACCGCCGCCGCCACGCCTTTGCCGCGGATGTCGATGGTCAGCGTCGTCCCGGGCGTCTGCGCCCCGATCGGAGTGTAGGCGAGCCCGATAGCCTTGCCGATGGTCGGCGTCTGCGTGCCGGACGTCACGATGCCCGGCTCGCCGGTCTCGTTGACCATCAGCGGGTAGCCGTGCCGCCCGATGCCGCGCCCGTTCATCTCGAAGCCGACCAGCTTCTTCTTCAGCCCGTCCGCCTTCTGCTTCTCCAGGGCGGGGCGGCCGATGAAGTCGCCCTTTTTCATCTTCACGATCCACGAGAGATCGGCCTCGAGAGGCGTCACGGTGTCGTCGATGTCGTTCCCGTAGAGCGCGAGCTTGGCCTCGAGGCGCAGCGTGTCGCGCGCACCGAGACCGGCCGGCACGAGCCCGTGCGGGCGCCCCGCATCGATGAGCGCATCCCACACGTCGGCGGCATCGGACGATGGAAGATAGATCTCGAAGCCGTCCTCGCCCGTGTAACCGGTGCGCGAGACGATGGCCTTGGCTCCCGCGACGCCGGACTTCCCCCGCACGCTCGCCCAGCGGAAGCGGTAGTAGGTGATCGAGGCGAGGGGGACATCCGTGAGCGTCTGCAGGATCTGCTCGGCCTTCGGACCCTGGATGGCGATCTGCGCCCAGTCGGACGACTCGTCCGTCACCGCGGCCCCGTCGATTTCGTGAGCCTTGGCCCACGCCACGTCCTTCGGGGTGTTGCCCGCGTTCACGACGAGGAGGTAGTCGTCCTCGGCGAGCCGGTAGGTGAGGAGGTCGTCCACGAAGGTGCCCGCCTCGGTGAGGAAGGCCGAGTACTGCACCTTGCCGTCGTCGAGGGCCGCCACATCGTTGCAGGTCAGCTTCTGCACCAGCTCGAACGCCCGCGGGCCCTTCACGCGGATCTCGCCCATGTGCGAGACGTCGAAGAGCCCCGCCTGCGCGCGCACGGCGTTGTGCTCCTCGGTGAGGCCGGCGTACTGCACCGGCATCTCCCAGCCGCCGAATTCGACCAGCTTTCCGCCCAGAGCGCGATGACGCTCGAACAGGGGGGTCCGTTTCAGGTTCAGGCTGGTGGGCGTGCTCATCTCGAGGCCGCGCGACGATAAGGCGCTGAGCGGGCAACGTCAACCGTCGTTCCTGGTCGACGTTGCGCGTTCCGCTGGGAAACGGCGGCGGCTCGCGTAATAATCTCCCCGCCGTGAGCACGAACGAAGCCGATCTGGAAATCCTGGCGAGAAACCGTCAGCGCCGCACCTTCGGCGCGGGCGAGGTCCTGCGCGACGGAGAGGACGGGGTCGACAAGATCTTCCTTCTCTCCTCCGGCCAGGCCACGCTTGCGGCCGAGACCCCCTTCGGGCCGCATCCCATCGCCGTTCTCAAGGCGCCTGCGCTCTTGAATTTGAAGCGGGCCATCAGCGGCCCGCAGGACCTGTACCGGATCCTTCCCGGCAACGGGAGCGAGGCGGTGCTCTTCTCCACCGAGGAGGCGCGTTCGCTACTCTTCGCGCCAGGCCCCGTCGGCCAGGCCTTTCGCCGCCTCGCGCTCTCCAGCGTGGCCGCGGGGCTGCGCGAGACGAATCTGGCGGTGGCGAAGTTCTTCGATTCGCTCAGCGCCAACGCCAAGAGCAAGTCGCGCGAGTCGGGCGTGTTCACCTCGATGGCCACGCCCGTGCCCGTGAACGCGGCCCAGGTGTACGACCTCTTCGATGCCGCGGGGCTGAACCCCTCCGGCCTGCCCGACCTCGGCCTGGTGGCGCGGAGCCTGCCCTCGGAGGCCGCGCTGATGAAAGCGCGCACGCCGGGCGACGAAGCCTTCCTGCTGGCCGAGGGACGTCTGCGCGTCTCGATCAAGATTCCCGGCGTCGGCGAGGAAGCCCTCGCGATCCTCGGGCCCGGAGAGATCGTCGGTGAGATGGCGCTCATCGACGATGCGCCGCGCTCGGCCGACGTGATCGCGCACGAAGGCACCGCGCTCGTTTACGTGCTCTCGCGTCCCGTGTTCCGGCGTCTGCTCGACAGCGGCGACCCGGCGGGCGCGCCGCTGCTGGCGGGCATCACGGTGGCCCTCACGCGGCGGCACGAAGAGGTGATCCGCAAGGCGGCGGGGTTCCGGGTGCTGACCGGCCCGTTCTGAAAACGGGCGATAAGGGCCCGCTGGCGGCGTTGTCGTTCGGTCGGGTTCGCTCGACGTAGCTCCGCTACGCCTTCGCTCGCCTTCCTCCTCCGCCTTGCCATCGAACCCTTCTCCCCCGTTTTCAAGTCAGCGCTTGTGGAAGGAGGGCCTACTTCAGGGGCTTGAGCTTCTCTTTCACCACGGCACGGAGCTCGCCGGCCGAGGGCGCCACCAAGATGCGCAGCATCTTGGGCTCGAAGCCGGTGGCGGTCAGACGCACCTCGTAGACGCCCATCTCGCCCAGCATCATGTCCTGCCCGGAATACGCCACGGCGGGACCGCGATACTTGCCGTTCACTTCCACCAGGGCCTGCGCCGGCTCCACGGTGAAGCGCGTCGCGCCCACGGTGCGATAGTTCGGCTTCCGAATTTTTCCATCCGGACCCGTCGGGCCGTCGGGCGCTCCCTTCTCGAGCTTGTGCTCGATCTCGACCCTGTCTTCGGTGGCGCTCGCCAGCACGGACACGTCCACGATGAAATCCGCACGCTCGGGATACGCGAACCGAAGGCGATGCTTCCCCTCGATGTTGAACGTGAGCAACGCGCCGCCGCCGCTGTCATCCCAGTCGTCCGAGACGCCGATGTATCGGCCGTCCATGTAGACGCGCGCCTGATCGGGGGAGATGTTCAGCTTCAGGAAACGGCGCACCGTCACACGGGTGTCCGCCGTCCGTATCGGAACGGAGGTGGGCGCGGGCACAGGCGTCGGCAGCGTCACCGAAACCACGATGGGAGCCTTCGTGCGCAGCGGGCGGGGCGTCTTCGTGGGTTGTATTTTCTCGACCACCGACACCGTTGTCTGCGTGGGGCCCACGGAAGGCGTCGGCGCGATCATCGCGTCCGGTGTCGGGACGACCGCCGAGGTCGTTGAGACCGGAGGCGTGGTGACCACGACGGAGATGGGTGAGGTGGTGGGAGCCGCCGTCCTCTGAACATTGCCGGTTCCGGGATCCACGGTGTTCAGCCGGGGCTTCTGCCCGCGCAGCATCGCCCACGCCACGAGCACGGCCCCGATGATGCCGGGCACGACGAAACGCGCCAGCTTGTTCCGGCCGCGGGTGGGATTCGGAAAATCGGGCCGGGTGTCGGGATCGGGAGGCCGAACCTTCGTGGCCTCCATGGTGGGAGAGGAGTCGGATCTCAGGGGAGCCACCGGCGGCGGAAGGGGCGGGACGGATTTCGGAAACGGCGCGGTCGCGGCCGTCGAGCGGCTGATCGAGGACGAATCGCCCGCGAGACGCCGCGCGCGACGGACGTTGCTTTCGGTGAGGGTGGACGTCGACCCCACCGGAGAGAAGCCGAGCACTGCCGACATTTCCGCCACGAACTCACCCGCATTGGAGTAGCGGTCGTCGCGGTTCTTCGCCAGGCACTTCCGGATGATGCCGAGCACCTCTTCCGGAATGCCGGGGCTCAGCGTGCCCGGATCGATCGGCTCCTCGTGCAGGATCTGGTACACGAGCGTGGTGAGCGTGTCGGCTGGAAAAGGCTTTCGGCTCGTCAGCGTCTGATAGAGCACGACGCCGAGCGAGAAGATGTCGCTCCTCACGTCCAGCTTCTCGCCGCGGATCTGCTCGGGCGACATGTACGCCGGCGAGCCCACCATCTGCCCCGTCGAGGTGAGGTCGGTGTCGCCGGTCAGGAGCTTGCCGATGCCGAAATCCGACACCTTGGCCGAGAGCGATTCGGTGAGCAGGATGTTCGCGGGTTTCACGTCGCGGTGAAGAACGCCCCGTTCGTGCGCGTGTCCGAGAGCCTCGGCCACCTCCGCCACGATGCGCAGCCGATCGAAGATCTCGAGCCCCGCGGGCTCGACCAGCTTCTGCGCGAGGCTTCCCCCGGCCACGTACTCCATCGCGAGGTAGAGGTTCCCGGCATCCTCGCCGACATCGAACACCGTCACGATGTGCGGATGCTGCAGGCGGCCCGAGATGCGGGCCTCTTTCAGGAAACGCGCCTTGGCCTCGTCGATCTTGGAATCCATCCCGGGCCCGTCGAACCGAACCGTCTTCAGGGCGAGCTGGCGTTCGATCTGCGGATCCCGCGCGAGGTAAACGACGCCCATCGCACCGCGGCCGAGCGGTCGAAGAATTTCATAACGGCCGATGCGATTACTGATCACTCGATGACACGCAAACGGAGGATTTTAGCCGACGCGCAAACCCCGGTGTTTCAGCCCTCGCCGCCCGTTTCCGGATCCACCGTCTTCAATCCCTCGTCGGTGAGGAGCGTATCCGAGCCTTCGGGCGACGCCTCGAATGCCACATCGCGCGCCAGCAGCACGCGCCGCGCCTCTTCCAGCCGCGGCGTCGGCACCGCCACCTCGATCACATTCAGGTCCTCGTCCGTCGTGGGCGTCTGGTGAAAGCTCTTGTCCATCACGCGGGCGGGGATGTCGTGGTTCTGCAGGAAGCCCACCACGATCGCGGCCTCCGACTCGTTGGCCACCGCTTCCACGCCGCTCCAGCTTTCCTCGCTCGAGCCGTTTTCGTCCGTCGTTTCGCTTCGTTCTTCCATCGTGCCTCCCTCAGCTCTCGATTCCGATCCGCCCTGGCTCTCCGGCCATGATGCGCCCGATGACGCTGGATGGTATGTCGCCCGCCTCCCGGGCGCGCTGGGTCAGCTCGGCCGCCTGCTCGGCCGGGAGGGTGAACAGGAGCCCTCCCGAGGTCTGCGCGTCGGCCAGCAGGAGGAGATCCTCTTCCGAGACCCCGGCACCCACATCCAGGCTGGGCCGAAAGGCCGCGAGGTTTTTTCGCGTCCCTTCGGGCACGATGTCTTCGTGCGCCAGCCGTCGCGCGCCGGCGAGCAGCGGTACAGCGCCCATCGTCAGCACGGCCGAAGCACCGCTCCCCCTCAGCACTTCACCCAGGTGTCCCAGGAGTCCGTATCCGGTCACGTCGGTACACGACGAGATGGCCAAGCCGTCCGCGGCGCGGGCGGCGGCGCGATTGAGGCGAACCATCGAGCGCACAGCCGCTTCCTCTTCGTCGGACGATACGAAGGGGCCGTTCGCGCCGAATCCGAGCAGCCCCTTCCCCTTCAGCACGGCGGCGCGCAAGCCGCTCGTCAGCACGCCCGTGCCGATGGACTTCGTGAGCACCAGGGCATCGCCCGGCCTCGCCCCGATATTCCGCCGGATCGCCCCGGCGCGGATGCGCCCGGTGACGGAGAGCCCGTACATGGGGACGTCGAAATCGGTGGTGTGGCCGCCGAGGATCGGCATGCCCGCTTCTCGCGCGATCTCCGCTCCGCCGCGCAGGATCTCTCCGAGCACGTCGAGCGGCAGCTTGTCGGCCGGAAAGCCGACGACGTTGAGCGCGAAGAGCGCCTCTCCCCCCATCGCGTAGATGTCCGACAGAGCGTTCGCCGCCGCGATGCGGCCGAAATCGAAGGGGGACTCGACCACCGGCGTGAAGAAATCGATCGTCGAGAGGATCGCCTCGGCGTCGGGATCTCCGGGCTGACCCAGGAGAAATACAGCAGCGTCGTCGGAGGAATCGAATCCGACGAGAGCACGCGGGTCCGAGACCCGCGGCAGCCCGGAAAGCAGTTTTGCCAGGTCAGCCTGACCCAGCTTGCAAGCTCACCCCGCGGATGACGCGAACGTCAAGATCGAGGGGTGAGACGCAGGTGTACGTCCCATGGCGAGGAGTGTAGCCCGCCAGGGTCGTCGCCTTCAGAAGCCCGACGCCGTTCCTTACGCCGGTTCGTCGCCCGAGAGAACGCGGTTCAGCTCACGCAGCACGAGATTCGAGGCCACGCCCGCAGCGGCGGCGGCGATGGCGGCGCCGCGGTTGCGTCCCATCCAGAAACCCACCGCGATCGCACCCAGCAAGCAGGGGAGCGGGTGCCTGCGGATCGTGTCGAGGCCCTTGCCGCGCCAGTCGAAATCTTTCGGGAGAAAATCGAATGCACCGTCGGCGCCTCCGACCGGCCCGTCCGGTGAAGCGCCATGCGGAGCCGGCGGCCGAACATCCGGGCCGCTCATCAGTCGTCGTCCCGTCGGCGGAGCAGGAAGCCGATCGCGAAGCCGACCCCGAGAGCAAGGCCGAGAGACTTGCCCGGGTTCTGCCGCACGTACCCCGTCACGTTTCCCACCACGTCGTCCCACTCGGTGTCGCGGATCTTGTCGCGCAGCGTCTGGGCCCGCGCCTTCACGTTGTCGGCCACATCGCTGACGCGCTCTTTCACGCGGCTCACCGTGTCTCCAAGAGAGTCTCTCGTGGCGTCGATCTTCTCGTCCACCGACCTCGCGGCCGCGTCCACCGTATCGTTGGCTGCCATTGCAAGCCCTCCCGCCCCGATTCTAACCATAAGCACCATCTCGTGAGCAGCCCCTTTCTCGACGGGTTGGTAACATCGAGCTCGTGAGAGGCGCTTCGCGGCTCCGAGAGCGAGGAATGCACTGAGCGCGGCCGAGCGCTCCCTGCCCCGAACGGCCGTGTCGGGCGCGCGAAACTTCGTGGCCTTCGTGAGGGTGATCTTGCATCGCACGGTGCGCGGCTTCTTCGACGCCCATGGCTACGACCTGGCCGCCGGCCTCGCTTACGTCTCCCTCATCACGTTCGTCCCGCTCGTGGCCTCGGTCACGGTGCTCACGTTCACGCTGTTCGGAGACACGGGGGCAGGCCTCTACAGCTTGATGCGGGCCATCCTTCCCGCCACCACGCCCCAGCTCCTCGAGGAGCTGCGCAGCTTCTCGAGCCATGCTCAGGAGCTTTCGCGCTGGGCCACGTTCCTCTTTCTCCTCACGTCGCTTCGCATGTTCCTGCTCGTGGAAGGGGCAGCGAACGCGCTCTGGGGATCCGAGATGAAGCGGCGTCCCCTGATCCGCCTGGGCACCGGCCTCACCGTCGTGCTGCTGGGCCCGATCGCCGTCGGGATTCTCACGTCGCTGCTGATCCAGAGCGGGGCATCCGTCGGCGAGCTGCGCTTCAGCGGCGTGCTCGTGTCGGCCGGGATCCTCACCTTGCTCTATCGTTTCGTGCCGAGCGCTTACGTTCGCTGGCTGCCCGCCGCCGTCGCGGGCTGTTTCGCGGCTCTGGGACTCGGGCTCCTCAAGGTCGTCTTCACCAAGGGCGTCATTCTCCTGAACGAGATGAGCCACATCTACGGGCCCATCTCGGCCATCGTCATCTTCGTTCTGGCCATCGGGCTCGTGTGGGACCTGCTGTTGCTCGGGGTCTCTCTCGCGCATGCCATCCAGTTCCGTCACGAGCTGCTGGCGCACGACGAGCCCGAGCGCGCCGCCGGCAAGAGCGGCCCGCTGGACGAGGCTGTGCGCATGCTGCTGCTGCTCGCGCGCCCGTGGCCGAAGCGCATCCGTCCGGTTGAAATCGAGACGCTGGCCCGAGCCATCGGTCGCCCGCCGGAAGAGACTCGACTTCGGCTCGACATGCTGGTGAGCGCCGGCCTCGTCATTCCGTGCGGCGACGACGCGTGCCGGCTCGCGCGCCGCCCCGAGGAGATCTCGCTCTACACCGTGGCGCGTGCGGTGGGCGAAACCGTACCGCGTGCCATTCCCATGGGCGACGATCCCGCCGATGCGACCCTGCGCCGGGTGTACCGGAAAGCAGACCGCGAAGTTCGTGGGGTGCTGCAGGGAACGAGCCTGAGGGATCTGGCGCTCCTGCCAGAGCATCCCGAAGCCGCCGCCGCACATCCCGAGGCCGAAAACAGCAAAACTCCCCTCACGCTCCAGAAAGATTGACGAAGACCCCGCCCTCCGCGTAGGCTCCCCCCCTCTCCGCACGCCCGGGTGGGGCTGTAGCTCAGTTGGGAGAGCGCTTGAATCGCACTCAAGAGGTCGTCGGTTCGATCCCGATCAGCTCCACCATTTAACTCAAATCCCTACAACAGGTTAGATGCTACAGCCGAATCGGCAGAGGGACGATTCCCACAAGGGTATCTAACTAGGTATCTAGTACATCCCTGTACCGCCTTCGGTCGAGCTTGCAAAACGTCGAGGAGTTCGACGCTCTCGCACACGACTCGCGCTCTCGCGCAGATCGTGCAAGCGGTGTTCGAGCGTCACGCGAATCGGTGCCGCGCGAGTCGGTCACCTCGACCGCTCCGCTCGGCGTGCGGGTCCCCGGGAGGTCGCCGATGAAGCTCCCGGGCTTCTCCTACGACCCCAAGCGGCGGGTCGCGGTCTTCTACGCCTACGTGCCCGGCTCGGCGGGCCGCAAGCGGCGCCTACGCACCTACGCGGACGTGCCGTCGCAAGCGGCCGCGCTCCGCCTGTACGGCGAGTACCGGCAGCAGCTCGAACGCGAAGCGGCCGGGCACGCCGGGCCGGGTCCAGTGCCGACGCTGCGTGCCTTCGTCGGTGAACGATTCGACGAGATGACCCTTCGGATCCGGCCGTCGACTCGCCGGTACTACCGCGACATGCTCGACACGCACTTGCTGCCGGCGCTCGGGACGAGGAAGCTCGACGAGATCACGTCAGTTCGCGCGAACGGACTCATCGGCTCCCTGCTCCAGGCGGAGTGGTGCCCGCGGCACCACGGGTGCGCACGAGGGCCGAGCTGCACCGAGAGCTGCCGGCCGAAGCGCTACTCAGGCGCCACTGTGAACGGCGTCGTTCGCGTCCTCAAGATCGTCCTCAACTGGGCTGTCGAGCTCGACGTCCTTCCGATGAACCCTTGCCGGAAGAAGATCAAGTACGCGCCCGTCGAGCGCCCCGAACTCGAGATGTCGCTGGAGGAGCGCGACGCGTTTCTCCGCACCTTCGACGACCTCGAGGGCTTCCGACGCCACCTCGCCGCGAATCGAGTCGAGGCGCGCGTCGTGCAGTTCCCCTGCTGCGCTGGCGAGAAGAAGGTCGGCGGCTCGGTCCGACCCGACGGCGAAGCGGCCACCACCATGTTCGAGCGCTACCGCCTGTACAAGCCCTTCTTCCTCACGCTCCTATCGACCGGACTCCGCCTCTCCGACGCCATGGGGTTGAGCTGGTCGAGCGTCTCGCTCGATGAGGGGCTCCTCCACGTCGTGACCGCGAAGCGCCGGAAGCTTGTGACCGTTCCTCTTCCGGACGTCCTCCGCGCCGAGATCGTCGCCCTGCGACGCCGTCCCATGGTTTCCGAGCGCGTCTTCCTCGACGAGAACCTCCGCCCGCTCACGGTCCAGAAGGTCCGACGCAAGTTCCAACTCGCGAAGCAGCTCGCCGGCATTGAGCGGCGCCTTCGGATTCACGATCTCCGCCACACCTACGCCTCAACGCTCGTCTCGGCCGGCGTCAACCTGAAGGTTGTCTCCGACCTCCTCGGCCACCAGGACATCAAGACGACTGCGGTCTACGCGCGCGGGGACCGTCGGGCGCTCGAGAGCGTTCGCACCGTCCTCA
>JBDSFL010000659.1:0-8880 GCA_039919545.1 Thermoanaerobaculia bacterium
AGGGCGCCGGCTGCCTTTCACCGGTTTCTGGGGGTGGGCTTTGGGCCCGCTTTTTTTTTCGGTACGGCTTTTTTTTGCGCTACGGCCCTCGAAATTTTCTAGGAAACATCGCGGAAGCCATTGACCACACGAGATCTTCCAATTGGAGACGCCATGAAAGCCCAGATTGCCGCGGCGCTGCACGAACGCGGGCTGGAGCTGTATCACGTCGCCTGGAAGCCGGGCGCCAAGCATGGCGTGCTCACCCTCACGATCGACAAAGAGGGGGGCGTCTCGATGGCCGACTGTGAAGTGGCCTCTCGCGCCGCGGGCGAGCTGCTCGACGCCGAGGGTGCCGACGCGCCCGCCATGGACTATTCGCTCGAGGTCGAATCACCGGGTCTCGATCGACCCCTGTGGACGCTCGACGACTGCCGCCGTTTCACGGGGCAGCGCGTCACCATGCGTCTCAGCCGCAAAGTGGACGGAGCCGGGAAGCTGAAGGGCATCCTGGAGAGCGTCCAGGACGACACCGTGACGGTCCTTGATGAGGATCAGAACCGCCGATACACTGTGCGATTCGACGACGTGAAGCTCGCGCGTCTGGTTCCCGAATTTTGACGAGAACGACAGCCGCGACTACGACACGAGACGCCGTCGCTGAAACAACGGAGAGATCCACGAGATGACTTCGACCCAGGCACCGACGAAGAGCGAAGCGGACGTCAAGGCTGCGAAGGCGGCCAAGCCGAAACCGCCGCGCCCGGCCGCGAAAACGGCCAAACCCGCCAAGGCGGCAAAAGCAGCGAAGGCTCCTCCGCCGTCGAAGGCGGACGAGATCATCGAAGCTCTGAAAGCCGCGTCGCGCGACAAGGAAATCGACTTCGAGAGGCTGGTCGCCGCTCTCGAAGAGGCAATCGCCACCGCCGCACGCAAGGTCTACAAGGTGCGCGAGATGTCCGCGCGGTTCGACGCCAAGAACGGCGAGCTGACCGCCTGGACGCCTTATCGTATCGTCGAGGTCAAGACTCGCCCCGAGACGCCGGAAGCGACAGAATCGGCACCGATCGATCCAGACGACGTGCCGCTCGGGCAGGTCGCGGCGCCGGCGCCTCCGCCCGTCGTCATCGACCCGGACAAGGAGATCCGTCTCCCTTATATCGAGGTGCTGCGCGAAGAGGTCGCCGACCTCCTCACCGGCGAGCTCGCCGGCAAGAGCTGGTCGATCGTCCGTGAGAGCGGCACCCCGCAGGAGTCGACGATCCTCCTCGAGCAGATCCAGCTCGAGGACGAGATCCGGCTGTACCGCTCGACGGAGGGCCTGGGCCGGATCGCCGCGCAGAGCGCCAAGCAGGTCCTCTATCAGAAGGTCCGCGAGGCCGAGCGCGACAACATCTACAACGAGTACGTGCCCAAGGTGGGCGAGCTGATCACCGGTACGGTGAAGCGCTTCGAGCGCGGCGACATGATCGTCGATCTCGGGCGCACGGAAGCCGCCATCCCGCGCGAGCACCAGTCGCGCGCCGAGCGCTACACGCAGGGCGAGCGCGTGCGCGCCGTCCTCGTGGACGTGCACAAGAATCCCAAGGGCTCGCAGCTCATCCTCTCGCGCACCGCGCCCGAGCTGCTGATGCGCCTCATGGAGATGGAAGTGCCGGAGATCTACGACGGCACCGTCGTGATCCGCGGCTGCGTCCGGCAGCCCGGCGATCGCGCCAAGGTCGCGGTCTCGTCGCGCGAGCGCGACGTCGACCCGGTGGGCGCATGCGTCGGCATGCGCGGCGCGCGGGTGCAGGCCATCATGCGCGAGCTCCGCGGCGAGCGCATCGACATCATCCAGTATTCCGACGACCTCATCACCTACGCGCAGAACGCGCTCTCCCCCGCCAAGATCACCCGCGTCTCGGCCATGCCGGCCGACGACGAGGGCGAGCCCGAGATCGGGCCGGACGGCGAGCAGACGGAAGCGGTGCCGACGCTCGAGTGCATCGTGGAAGAGGATCAGCTCTCGCTCGCCATCGGCAAGCGCGGGCAGAACGTCCGCCTCGCCGCCGCGCTCATCGGAGCGCGCATCGAGATCAAGAGCGAGCAGGCCGTGAAGGCCGAGGTCGCTCAGGCGCTCCAGCGCATGCTGTTCGCCTCGCAGCGTCGCGGCACGCCGATCGCGGAGATCCCCGACCTGGAGCAGGCCGCCATCGACGCGTTCACGGCCGCCGGCTTCGAGACCCTCGGCGACATCCTCGACGCCGCCGACGGCACGCTGGAAGCCGAAACCGAGGACGGGAAGCCTCCGCTCGAGACGGTCGAGCTGGACGAAGAGGCGCGCGACATCGCCATCGAGGCGGCGCGCGCCTTCGAGGAATCTCCCTACATCGCTGAAGAACCGGAATCCGACGAGCTCGAGCTCTCGGACGAAGAGAACCAGGACGAGGAATCGGACGAGGAAGCTGCTGGCGAGGAAGAGTCGCCCGCCGAAGCCGATTCGGAAGAAAAGCAAGCGGACGAGACGCCCGCCCCAGTGACGGAGACCCCTGAGAAGTGAAAACCATGTCCGCTAAGTTCACCGTCTCCGAGCTCGCGAAAATGATGGGCAAGCCCCCGAAGGAAGTGCTCTTCCTTCTCCAGGGAATCGGCGTCGACGTCAAGAGCGTCGAATCCGTGCTGGATCCCACCACGGCGCAAGCGATCCTGACCGGCAAGACCACCGCTCCCAAGAGCCTGATCGTCCGGCAGACCTCGTCGAATCCCCCGTCGCCCGGCATCGCCGCCGTGACCGAAAAGCGCAAGACCGAACGCGCGGCGCTGAAGCGCATCAAGATCGTCGACAAGCCTCTCGAGTCCGAGACGTCGGCCGTCGCCGAAGCGCCGGAAGGCGAGAGCGCGGCATCCGCTGCGGCTCACACCTCCGAAGGCGTGTCAGCCTCTCCGGCCGTCGAGCGCGAGACCGCCGTCGTGGCCGAGAAATCCGCCGCCGCCGCACAGACAGCGGCTCCGGCTGCTGCAGAGGCCTCCGCACCCGCCGCGCAGGCCGCTCCCGCGCATACAGCCCCCGCACCGGCCGCGGCCGAAGCGCCGAAGCCGTCCGTGGGGAAAGCCGTGGTGGCTCCGCCGCCGAGCGCGCCTGCCGCCCCCCGTCCGGCCCGGCCGGCCGAAGGCACGCACGCCCCGGCCTCCGGCGCCTCGGCTCATACGCCGCACGCACCCGCGCCGGCGCATGCCCCGTCCCATGCTCCCCACTCCCCCACGCCGCATGCCGGGCCCGCAGGCGCCTCCGCCGCTCCGCCGCGCCGGGCCGTGCCCGCGCCGCACACGCCCGCTGGCGCTCCGCGTCCGGGAATGCCCGCACGACCTTTCCCGCCTCGCATCGCCACGCCCGTCAAGCCGGTCGGGCCCGCGGGGGCTCTCGGCCGCATCCTGAAGAGAACGGGTGAGCCCTCTCTCCCGCGTCCGCTTGGCCCCCCGATCCAGTCTCCTCAGCCTTCGATGAACGAATCCTCGGGCGCGAGCGCCGGCCCCCATTCGCCCGGCGTCACCCACGTTCGCACGCCCGCTCCCCCGCCTCCGGGCTCACCCGCCGTCCCGGCCCATGCCGCGCCCATCCGGGGCGCCGGCGGTCTCGGCCGCGCGGTCATCGCGGCACCCAGCCCGGCGTCCATGCGCCCCTTCCGTCCGGCCACGCCGGCTCCGGTCAACAATCCAATTCGCCCCAGCGGCCCTGGCCAGTTCCAGCGCCCCGGTTTTCCGCCGCGCCCCACAGGCCCCGGCGGGTTCACGCCGCGCCCCGGCTTCGGCCGCGGACCGGCCCAGCCGGCCATGCCTCCGGGCCCGCCGCTTCCGGTCGACAAGCGCCGGAAAGACGCCGCCAAGCCGGGCGTGGCCACGAAGAGAGACGACGCCAAAAAAGCCGCTTCGAAGAAGCCTCGAACCAAGGAGGTCTCGGCGCTCGAAGAGGACATGCGTGATTACCTCGGGACGTACAAGCCCGACACGTACGAGGATGTCACCGCCGTGGAGATCGGCGAGGACGGCCTCCCGATCATGAAGATCCTCTCCAAGTCGGCGCAGCGACGTGCCGGCAAGAAGACGATGTCCAACGATGCAGGAAACGTGGTCGAGATGAAGAAGGCTCCTTCGGGACCGGTCTTCCTCTCGGAAGGCGTCACCGTCAAGGAGCTGTCGGACAAGATCGGGATCATGGCGAAGGACCTGATGAAGTCCTTCTTCTCGCGCGGCGTCTTCGCCACGATCAACCAGCCGCTGGATCCCAAGATGGCCATCGAGATCGCCAAAGAATTCGGCATCGACGCGGCCATCGTCTCCTTCGAGGAAGAGCTCGAGCTTTCCCGCCAGCAAGCGCTCAACGAAGTGAAGGACGCGGCAGCCGCCGCGCCCGTCGAGAAAGACGCAGCCGGCATGGACGTGGTCGTCGACGGCAAGGCCGCCCCGGTCCGAGTCGTTCGCGCTCCTGTCGTCACCGTCATGGGACACGTCGACCACGGCAAGACCTCTTTGCTCGACAGCATCCGCAAGGCCAAGGTGGCCGAAGGCGAAGCGGGCGGCATCACGCAGCACATGGGTGCCTACCGCGTGCAGGCCAACGGCAAGCCCATCGTGTTCCTCGACACCCCGGGCCACGAAGCCTTCACGATGATGCGCTCGCGCGGCGCCAAGGCGACCGACATCGTCGTTCTCGTCGTGGCCGCCGATGACGGCGTCATGCCTCAGACCTCGGAAGCCATCGACCACGCGCGGGCCGCCAAGGTGCCGATCGTGGTGGCCATCAACAAGATCGACAAGCCCGACGCCAACGTGGGCCGCGTCAAGCAGGAGCTCGCCGAGAAGGGCGTCCTGGTCGAGGAGTTCGGCGGCGAGGTCGTCGCTTGCGAGATCTCCGCCAAGAAGAACATCGGCATCGATCACCTGCTCGAGATGATCCTGCTCCAGGCCGAGCTCCTCGAGCTCAAGGCCGTCACCGAG
Source organism: Thermoanaerobaculia bacterium (assembly GCA_039919545.1). Classification (GTDB taxonomy): domain Bacteria; phylum Acidobacteriota; class Thermoanaerobaculia; order UBA5066; family UBA5066; genus JBDSFL01. Next base: position 4,957 of record JBDSFL010000659.1, read on the forward strand.
GGTCCCGCCAAGGGCGTCGTCCTCGAGGCGCGCCGCGAAGTGGGCAAGGGCACGCTCGCCACGGTGCTCGTGCAGCAGGGCACTCTTCGCGTCAGCGACGTGTTCTTCGCCGGTGCGGCCGTGGGCCGTGTCCGCGCGATGCTCGACGATCACGGCAACCGCGTCGAATCCGCCGGCCCGGCCACTCCGGTCGAGGTCATGGGCTTCGACGACCTGCCGAACTCGGGCGACACGCTCCAGGTCGTCGAAGACGAGCAGAAGGCCCGCCAGGTCTCCGCATTCCGTTCCCAGAAGGAACGGGACGAGTCCCTGGTCAAGTCGTCGCGTATGTCGCTCGATTCTCTCTTCAGCCGCATGAACCACGGCGAAGCCAAAGACCTGGCCCTCATCGTCAAGGCCGACGTCCACGGTTCCGAAGAGGTCCTCGTTCAGTCGCTCAACAAGCTCTCGACCGAGAAGGTCAAGGTCTCCGTGCTCCACTCGGGAGTCGGCGCGATCTCGGTCAACGACGTCCTCCTGGCGTCGGCCTCCGAGGCCATCATCATCGGCTTCAACGTGCGCCCCGAAAAGAAGGCGCAGGAGCTGGCCGAGCACGAGGGCGTCGACATCCGCCTCTACACCGTCATCTACACGCTCACCGACGAGATCAAGAAGGCCATGACGGGCCTGCTCGACACGGTGAAGAAGGAAGTCTCGCGCGGGCACGCGGAAGTGCGCGACACCTTCAAGGTCCCGAAGATCGGCACCATCGGCGGCTGCATGGTTCTCGACGGCGTCATCCCGCGCGGCGCTTCCGTCCGTCTGCTGCGCGACAACCGCGTCATCTACGAGGGAAAGATCGGCTCGCTGCGCCGCTTCAAGGACGACGCCTCCGAGGTCAAGAGCGGCTTCGAGTGCGGCATCGGGATCGCCGGCTACCAGGACCTCAAGATCGGCGACGTCATCGAAGCCTACGTGTTCGAAGAAGTCGCGCCTTCACTCACCTGATCCGTCCGATCGAGGCGACGGCCCACCCGGGCCGTCGCCTCGGTTGACCAAGTGGATCAAGCCTTATGGTCGTCGCGCTCGCTTATTTCGAGTTCCATCTCCCTCAGAGCCGGGGCCTGAAGGAGAAACGGGCTTTCCTTCGGCCTCTCAAGGCGCGGCTGAGAGGAGACTTCGCCATCTCGGCCGCCGAGGTGGCGCACCAGGATCTCCTGCAGCGGGCCGGCGTGGGCGTATCGGCCGTGGGGCCGGACCGGGTCGCGCTCGAGCCGCTGCTCGAAAAGATCCTGGCATACGTCGAGAATTACGCCGAGGAGAGCGGCGCTGAGCTCTCCCTGGCGCGTCGTGAATTTCTCGTCTACGGGGAGGTCGGCCTCCCCGGCAGCACGTTCGGAGCGGAAGAGGAACGGTCATGAAGGAAAAGAGGAGACCCCGGCAGGTCGGAGACCTCATTCGCGCGGAGCTGGCCCGCCTGCTGCGGGAAGAGCTGCGCGACCCCGCCATCGGCTTCGCCACGATCACCGACGTGAAGATGGCCCCCGATCTCCGCTCGGCCCGCGTCTTCGTCTCGGTGTTCGGCAAGCCCGAGCAATTCGAAGAGACAGTCAAGGCGCTCAACCATGCGCGCGGCCACCTCCGCGGCCTCGTGGGCCGCAATTGCGGCCTCCGGTTCGCGCCCGATCTCCACTTCAGCGAAGACCACACCATCGAGAAGGGCGCCCGCATCGAGGAGATCCTCCGGACCATTCCCGCTCCGGCCATCTCGAATACCGACGCGGAAGAAACGAAGAGCGACGAGCCCGAGGGAAAGGGATGAGCTCGACGACGGAAGCGTCCTCGGGCGCGGCCGGCAGTTCGACCGTGGAATCGGTCGATGACGCGTACGCCGCCACCGCCGACGTGCTCCGCACCGGCAGCCGCTTCTTGATCACGGGTCACCGCAATCCGGACGGCGACGCTCTGGGCTCGGCCATCGCGCTCGCGCTCGCGCTCCGCGCCCAGGGCAAGCACGCGGACGTGGTGGTGCGCGACCCGTGGAGCTCGGCCTACGACTGGATGCCCGGCATCGACACCGTCGTCGTGTCGGATGCCCTCCCCGCGGGCTGGCCCGCGGAATACGACGCCCTCCTCACGATGGAGTGTCCCGAGTCCGAACGCGCCGGCTGGCCGAACCTCTTCGCGGGACGAGTCATCAACGTGGATCACCATCCGGGCAACACGCGCTACGGGGAGATCAACCTCGTCGACCTGCCGGCCGCGGCCGTGGGCGAGATGATCGCCGACCTGCTCGACCGGCTCGACTGGCCGCTCTCGCGTGACATCGCGGTGAACCTCTGGGTCTCGCTCGTCTCGGATACCGGCTCGTTCAAGTACGGAAACACCACGGCCAAGGCTCTGGCGCTGGCCGCGCGCCTGGTGGCCGAGGGCGCTCGGCCCGACGTCGCCAACGAAGCGCTCTTCGAATCCGCTCCGCTCACGGCGATCAGGCTCGAGGCGCGCGTGCTCTCGACCCTCGAGCTGCATCACGAAGGTCGAATCGCGACGCTCGAGCTGCCCGAGACCTTCTTCGCCGAGACGGGCGCCCGTCCGAACGACACGGAAGGCCTCGTGAACCGCGCTCGCGGCATCGAGGGCGTCCGCATCGCCGCGCTGCTGCGCGAGGGCGATCCGGGCGAGATCCGCTGCTCCCTCCGCTCCAAGGGCTCGATCGACATCCGCGCGGTCGCGACGCGTTTCAACGGAGGCGGTCATCGCAACGCCTCGGGCTGCCGCGTCCCTGGCACGCTCGCCACAGCCAAGGCCGTCCTGGTTCAAGAGCTCTCGCTCGCCCTCGCCGCCGACGGGACGAGCTGACTCTGATGAGGGCAGCCGCCACCGTCACCGAAGGGCCTTCCGGGCTCCTCCTCGTCGACAAGCCCGAAGGGATGACCTCGCACGACGTGGTCGACCGGGTGCGTCGCCTGCTCGGCACCCGCCGTGTCGGGCACACCGGCACGCTCGACCCGGCCGCGACGGGCTTGCTCGTTCTCTGTGTCGGGCGCGCAGGGAGGCTGCAATCCTTCCTCACCGGCTTCGACAAGACCTACGAAGGCTCCATGAAATTCGGCGTGCAGACCGACACCTACGATCGCGACGGCACCGCGGTGGGCGATCCTCATCCAGATCCCCGCCCTGACCGCGACCTGCTCCAGGCGGCTTGTACACGCTACGTCGGCGCCTTCGAGCAGGCGCCGCCGCCGTTTTCGGCGAAGAAATTCGAGGGGAAAAAGTTCTACGAGCTGGCTCGCAAGGGCGAGCCGGTGCCTCACCTGCCCAAGACGGTTCGCGTGGCCCGCTTCGAGATGAACACGCTCGACGGCGCGAACGGAACGTTCCTCGTGGAGTGCTCTTCGGGCACCTACATTCGATCCCTGGTCCACGACATCGGGCAGGAGCTCGGATTCGGGGCGCACCTCTCGGCCCTGCGCCGCACCACCATCGGGCCCTTCCTGCTGGCTCAGGCATCCACGCTCCAGGAGGTGGAGGCGCTCGATCCGCTCGCGCGCACCGTGCCCCCCAGCTGGATGGCGCTCGGCGAGATCCCGCTTCCCTTCCCTTCCGTCACCCTGCTTCCGGGCGAGGTGGCCAAGGTGCGGCGCGGCCACGCGGTGCCGCTGAAGACCACCCCCGAGGCGATCCTGGCTCCCTGGGTCCGCCTCGTCTCGGAGGGGGAGCTGATCGCGCTGGGGCACCTGGAACCTCTCGGAAAGGGCGCCCTGGCGCTCGCCCGACCGAAGATCGTGCTAAAAGACTGATCCGGATCGAACAGAAGTTAGGTGAGCCGTGCCGAATCGGCTCTCCTGTATCGCAGCTGCCCGGGGTTGACCGATTCCCCGGGGGCGACTACCATTCGGCGTTGAAATAAAGAAAAGGAATAGGAAATTGGCCCAGCTCACGACT